>CAZSMW010000406.1:0-16654 GCA_964607985.1 uncultured Eubacteriales bacterium | reverse complement strand
ATCAAGGCCCGGAGACACGAACCTCGTTATGCTTCCGGCTGAACATGGCCGACGAAGGGGAATGCTCCTTATATTGGCCGGGGTTGTATTCTAGAATGGTGACAAGTCATCAGGCGCGGGCAAGGGACCGCATGGCCGTGGGGTGAAAGGCCGATGCATCAACGCCGGCGAATCGTCCTGCTTTTCGGGCTCGGGATCGTCTTGCCCAGCGTTCTCCTGGGATATCTGGCCTTCCGGGGCATTCAGAATGATCGGGCCTTGCTCGAAAAGGAGAGGCTCGCGGAGACCGGGCAGGTTGCCGACAGGGTCATCGGCGCGGTCGATGACACGATAACAGCCGTCGAGGAAGCTCTTGCGAAGACGGTCGCGGATCATTCCGGGAAGCCGTCCGCGGAGTTGGCTCCCGCCTTGGAAAAACTGGCGGCCGGGACCCCGCTGGTCGAGCAGTTCTTTTATCTGCAGGACCTCAAGGAAGTTCGTTTACCGCTCGCCAGGCTATTGTACGTCGCGGACGGCCGTCGGGAAGCCGTCTCCTCCCCTCCTGCCGATCTCAGCAGCTCAGCCGAAATCCAAGCTGCCCAGCGGCAGGAGTTCCGGGAAAAAAGCTATCCCAGGGCTCTGGCCGCCTATCGGCAGGCTCTGAAACGCGCGAACAACCCTCGCCTCAAAGGGGCGATTCTGAACGCTGTAGCCAGGGTCCAAAGGAAATCCTCGCTTCTGACGGAAGCGGTCTCGACCTACGAAGACATCGTTCAAGACTACGGCGAGGTCGTTATTTCGAAAGGCATCCCCTTGGGGCCGTCGGCCAGCCTGGAGATCTGCGTGCTATCCCGGGAACTCAAGGATGTCGCGAAGTCCCTGCGGGGGTCCTTCGGATTGTATCGGTCTCTTGTCCGCAGAGAGTGGCTCCTGGAGAGGGCCGAATTCGAATTTTTCATTGAGCGCGCTAAGAGCTTGATCGACGAATATATTTCCGGCCAGACGCCGGGCCTCGACCTCCCGGCCCTCCGAAGTGAATTCCAGGGCCTTAAGACTGAAGAGGCGGAGCAAAGAACGCAGACGGAGAGAGCCATCGCCTTCCAGGAGAGCGCGGTCCCGGCATTGGAGGCGAGGATCTCGGCCGGCCCGGGCGAGTTGGATCGGTCCACGGTAAGGATGCCGTTAAGAATCGGCCGATACTCGTTCCTTGTCTCGATGCCGAGATCGGGGGGCCGGGATACCGCCCCCCCGGGGAGAATCTGGGGAATCATCTTCGACTCGGAACGACTCAGGGAGGACGTCCTTCGTCCCGCCTTACGCCGCTTTGTGACATCAAGCGAGACAGTGTGGGTCGTCCAAGAGAGAGACGGCGTTCCCCTGATGTCGACGCGGCCTCCGCCCTCGGGCTCCGCCACCGTCCGGGCGGATTTCCCCTCCAATTTCCCGGACTGGACACTCCAATTCCATCAGGCGCCGCCCCGCTTGCTCAAGGCTTTTCTGCTGTCGCGACGGGGTCTCTACTCTTTCGTATTTCTCCTCATCGCCGGCATTCTCATCTTCGGCCTGGTCCTGACCATCCGCTCCGTCTCCCACGAGCTGGAGCTTGCCCGGATGAAGTCGGATTTCGTCTCGACGATCTCCCATGAGTTCAAGAGCCCCCTGACCTCGATCCGGCAGCTCGCCGAGATGCTCCAATCGGGCCGGGTGCCATCCGAGGAGCGCCGGCAGAAGTATTACGATGTCCTGCTCGAGCAGAGCGAGCGGTTGGCGCTGCTCACGGACAACATCCTCAGCCTGGCCAGGATCGAGGAGGGCCGGGCGGAATTCACGTTCGAGAGCACGGATATCTCCGTCCTGTTGACCGAGGTCGTCACTTCCATTCAAGAGAGGGTGCGTCATGAAGGCTTCGACATCGTGCTGAATGTCGAAGGAGCGCTTCCTCTCCTCGCGGTGGACCGAACGGCCCTGTCGCAAGCCGTGACCAACCTGATCGACAACGCCATCAAGTATTCCGGAGATTCGAGAAAAATATCGGTCAGTTCCTCTGTCGAGGAACAAGTGTTGGCGATCGCCGTGCAGGACTTCGGCGTCGGCATCAAAAAGGAAGATATCCCCAGGCTATTCGAGCGCTTCTACCGGGGCGGCGACGAATTGACCCGGGCGGTCAAGGGGAGCGGCCTGGGATTGACCCTGGTCAAGGAAATCGTCGAAGCCCATCGCGGACAAGTCCATGTTGCGAGCGAACCTGGGAAAGGGAGCATGTTCTCGATCCGGTTGCCGCTTCCGCAAAGACGTAAAGAAAGGGGGCCGAGATGACGAAAATCCTGATCGTCGAAGACGAGGAAAGCATCCTCATGCCCTTGGAAGACAACCTCAGGCTCGAAGGGTACGAGGTCTTGTGCGCAAGGGATGGCCTCGAAGGACTGTCCATGGCCCGAAAACATGCCTTCGACCTCATCGTCCTCGACATCATGCTGCCGAAGATGGACGGGTTCGAGGTCTGCAAGCGGCTGCGCCAGGACAGGGTGATGACGCCGATCCTGATGTTGACCGCCAAGAGCCAGGAGGTCGATAAGGTGCTCGGGCTGGAGCTGGGAGCCGATGATTATGTCACTAAGCCGTTCAGTTCGCGGGAGCTTTTGGCCCGAATCAAGGCCATTCTCCGGAGGGCCAAGGAGCCGCATCAGGGCATCGATTTCTTCCGGTTCGACGACATCGAACTCGATTTTATCAAGTACGAGGCCAGGAAGGCGGGCCGGCCGGTCCCTCTAACCGCGCTCGAGTTCGCCCTGTTCCATTTTCTCGTCCAGAACAAGGGGCGCGTGGTCCATCGGAATGAAGTCCTGGACAGCGTCTGGGGCAAGGACGTCTATGTCGACGCCCGGACCGTCGACAAGCACATCTCGCTTCTCAGAAAAAAGTTCGAGGACGACCCCCAGGAGCCGAAATACATCCTGGGAGTGAGAGGCGTCGGATACAAGTTCACGGGATGACCGGTGTTCACGGAATCTTCATGGAAGAGTCGCGAAAGCATCAAGCGCGCGACACGGCGTGGGCTTATCTTCCCTCATGGAGATAAACCATGAGGAGGCACGAACCATGAAAACAAAATTGATTGTATGCGCCGCGATCGCCGCGATTTTGGCCTTGGCCCTTTCGGGCGCCGGCCAGCAGAGCGCCGAGCAGCTCTACAAGTCCGGCCTTTACGAAGAAGAAGTGGGCGGGGACCTGCAGAAAGCCATCGGGACTTATCAGGACCTCCTGAAGCGGTTCCCGGATAACCGCGAAATCGCCGCCATGGCCCAGCTCCATATCGGCCTGTGCCACCAGAAACTGGGCACAAAAGAGGCGGAAAAGGCCTTCCAGAAAGTGGTCGACAATTACCCGGAGCAGTCGGAAGCGGTCAGGGAGGCCAAAGAAAAGCTTTCCCTTCTTCTCGGATCTCGATCTCTCATGAAAACGGGCGATGCTGAATTCAAACTCCGCCAGGTATGGGCCGGGCCCGAGGTGGATATTCTTGGAAGCGTATCCCCCGACGGCCGGTACCTCTCTTTTGTGGATTGGGTGACAGGCGACCTAGCTTTCCGAGAGCTCGCCACGGGGAAGAACCGTCGGCTGACGAACAAGGGACCCTGGACGCAGTCCCCGGAATTCGCATTGTTTTCGAAATGGGCCCCCGACAGCCGGCACATCGTCTATCAATGGTATACCAAAGACGAAACCTATGAATTACGGGTCATTGACATCAACGATCCAACTTCGCGTGTCCTCCATAGAGATAAAGTCAAAGAGAACTACGTCCATCCATTCGGCTGGTCGCCGGACGGAAAAGCCATATTGGCAGGGACTTTCGGCGGCGAGTCTTTACGCGCAGAGATCATCACTCAGCTGGCCTTGATCTCCGTTGCCGATGGTTCGACAAAAGTCCTGAAAACACAATTCGAAACTCATTCGGACAATCCCAAACCCTGGGGATTTGTATTCTCACCGGACGGAAAATACATCGCCTTTGATATTCCACTGCATAACAACGATGAAGAGCGTGATATCTTCCTGCTCTCGGCCGAAGGAGGCAAGGAACTTCCGCTGATCGAGCATCCCGCCCGCGACACGGTCATCGATTGGTCGCCCGACGGCGAGGGCCTGCTGTTCAGCAGCGACCGAACTGGGACACAGGATGTGTGGTTCATCCGCATCGCCGGGGGAAAACCTCTTGGAAGCCCCCAGTTGATCAAGCCTGGCGTCGGCAGGATCATTGCGCTGGGAATCACATCCGGGGGGGAGTTTTATTATGGGCTCCCGGGATACGCGAAAGACGTGTACGAAGTTGGGATCGACCCCCGAACGGGAAAAATCTTGAGTCCGGCAAAAAAGGCGATTTTGCAGGATGAGGGGCACAACGCGTATCCGGATTACTCCCCTGACGGGAAGTATTTAGCCTATGTCTTCAGCCCGGACGTGTCCGGGATCCCGTCCGGGCAGGCCCTCGGCATTCGGTCCCTCGAAACCGGCCGCGTTCGTGAGCTGAAACTCGATCTGGCCGGCTACGGCTATCCCCGCTGGGCACCCGACGGCCGTTTCATTTCCGTCGAAGGCACCGGCAAGGACGGTCGCGTGGGGATCTACCGGGTCGATGTCCAAACAAGCGATGTCGTCCCGATCGTCCTGATCGATAAAGGAACGACGATATTCTCGCACCGGTGGTCCAAGGACGGCCTGTTGATGTTCTATACGGCGGGCGATCCGGAAGGAAAAACATGTTCTGTCTTCGTCCACTATTTTCAAACCGGACGGAAAGAGCCTCTTTCCGGTTCCCCTTCGAATGCCCATGATATCGATATCTCCCCTGACGGAAAATGGCTGGCTTTCTTGAATAGAGAGAATATCGAGGGAAAACGAATGATAAGAATCATGCCGACGACGGGCGGAGCGCCTCGAGAAATATACAGCTTCGAGCAGCCGAAAGGAAACGGAATCATTTCACCTGCCTGGAGCGCCGATGGGAGCTATGTCTATTTCTCCAAGTCGCGATCCAACGGAGCTTTGTGGGATCTCTATCGTATCTCCGCAGATGGAGGAGAAGCCCAAAAGATCGACCTGACGATGATTGGATTCCGCCACTTGAGCGTCCATCCCGACGGACAGCATCTCGCGTTTTCATCGGTGGGAGCGAGTGCTGAACCATCGCAAGTCTGGGTCATGGAGAACTTTTTGCCCGCGGACAAGGTCAAGAAATAGGCGCCGCCTCCGCCATCACCGGACGGTCTATATCAAGTATGATGGGAAACTCGTCAAAACGCTTCCGTTCCCCTTTACGGGGAAGACAATCGATCCCCTTTGCTGAACAACTACCTATCGATGTCCTTACGGCTACCATTTAAGCCAGAGGAAGGGGATACGATAGGCCCTGCCGCCGGACATCGGGGTGCCGGATGTTCGAGAACCTCCGAATCGCCCTCAGGAAACAGAAGAAGCTGATCATCATCTTCTTTCTGACTATCTTTCTGCCCGCGTTGACGCTCAGCGTTTTCGGCGTCCGGGCCATCCGGAACGAGCGGTTCAGGCTGGCCAAGCAAGAGGAGAACGAAGGCCGGAGGGCCGCCCGTTTCATCAGGGCACATGTCCAGCCGAAATTCGAGGACATCGCCCGCGCCCTCGAGGAAATGGCCCGGGATCCGGCATTTATCGGGAAGGACCACGCCGCCATCCACGAGCTCAGCAAAAAACGGTTCGCCGCCGACCCGCTCATCGGGCAGGCTGTCCTCCTCTACGGGAATGAGGAGCCTCTGTTCCCGCTTCTACTGATCCCGCCCGATAAGAAACCGGCCGACTCCCCGAAGGCCGGCGTTGCCTCGCTGGCTGCGAGGATCCGAAGGGCAAAAGGCTGTGGGTTCACGCATGATTGTTTACACGGCAAGCCCGGCTTTTTCCCGAAACCGCTCGTATGGCGTTTGCCCTCCTAGGGTAGCATGAGGGCGGCTGTGATTATAGAAGTCTTCCCACTCCTTTAGCTTCTCTACGGGGGACAGGACGAGGGGAGTATCGAAGCACACGAAACAAAGTGCCGGCTGCGATCTTCGAGGTCGTCCACGAAGATCTCGCTGGGTTCGACCTTGACCAGTGTTGTCTTGTAGGTCTCCTTGACGAATAAGCGCGTCCCCCGGTCATCGATAGTTCCCCGTCGTTTCCATTCTCCTGGTCGAGCGTCGACTCCGGTTGACGTTTTCTCACTTGATTTCCCTCTTTGAGCCGGGGCTTTTCCCGTCTTTCCAGGGAGGCGCGGTCCGATCCGTGACGTTGGCCCGTTTCTTGAGACCATTCTCCCGCCATGGCGGGAGTCTATCGTCCTCGACATCCGGAGCGGATCGTCCTCTACTAGGTGCTGTTCCATCATTTCGACAGGTTCCTGACTGAGTATGAGAGTCGTTTCGAGCGGGAGTACGTTTTTTTCCGGCCGATCGTCAAGGAGGTCATGGAGCGCTATCTGGACTGTGGCAATCCGCGGTGCGGCTTTGCCCGCATCCGGTGTCCTGGCTGTGGCGAGGAGCGATTTCTGATGTTTTCCTGCCGCCGCTGAAAATCGTCAAGTAGCCGGTAGAAACGGTGACAGACCTCACCGTCCACCGCTTCCGGCCCTCAAGGGGAAGAACGTCATGATCATATTCCCCAGGAGCTACGCGGCCGAGAACACCTGGTGCACGATCTGCAACGATGTCGTGAACGGGATGAGGCGAGCCTCCGCGCCGTGGGAGGCGCGTTTCAGTCGGCGGACGTCAGGGCGGCGAGGTTGAAGAACTTGTAGCGCTCGATGATGTCCCGGATGAGGTCTTCCTTGGCGAGCTTCATGACCGCCGCCGGGGCGAGACCCTTCATGAAATCGTCGGTCTTCTCTTCCAGGGGAGCGCTCTTATATTTCCGCCCTTTGAGGACGAGCCCCAGTTTGAGCTGAATGGAGTTCCTCGGCAGGACGATCCTGTAGTGGAAATTATCGATTCTCGATTCCGGGAAGCTGAGGTCGCAGTGGACGGCCCGGCCCTTCTCCTTCCGGAACCGGACCTTGACCTCGTATTCCTTCATCTCCTCGGCCAGACTATCGAAGGCCGGCTCGGCGATGAACTCGCAGAATTGGTCGAAGCTCTCCCGGGTCTCGGCCTTGGCTTTCTCGATGATCTGAACGTCTTCGAAGTATTTCCTCAGCTCGTCTCTCCAGGCTTTTTGAGTCATGATACCAACTCGCTTATGATAATGGGCCAATAATAACACATTTCGGGGGGGAGGTTAAGCGCGATAAACCCCCGATGAACCCCCCGGGGGGTTAGTGCCGGCTGAGGTCAGCAAAAGGGGGGTGATGATTAAATTTTGAGGGAACCCTCTCCAGCCGGCGAAAGAGAGTCTAATGCATTATAGCAAAGTTGAAATTAAATTCAATACTTGAGTTAAATATTTTCTTCGCGAAGCGCCAGCCAGACGCGGTCGGCGCCGATCTCCGGAAGCGTTCGAGCCGCGAGGACGCGAACCCGGCCGAACGGCCGCCAGGCCGGCGCCAGGTCCTCCCGGAATAAGGCCAGGACCTTGGTGCCGCAGGCCGCTGCCAGATGGGTAACGCCGGAGTCGTTCCCCAGGTAGAACGAGGCCTCGGCAAGGAGCCCCGCAAGCCCGGAGAGCGGCGGCCGGCGCAGCCAGGTCCAGCCGGGGGGGAGCCCCCCCTCCTCCAGGGATCCGGAGAACGAGGGCCCCTCCTCCGCCTCGCCCGTTACCAGGACGCCCGGCATCCCCTTGTCCGCCAGGCGCCGGACGATCTCCAGGAAGTTCACGAGGGGCCAGCGCTTGCTTTCCCCTCCGCTCCCGGGATGGACGACAGCGAAGGGCCCTCGCCCACCGCCGATACTTGAACGGAGCCCGCGCGCTGACGCGACGGCCCTCTCGCTCTTGGGCAGGCGGGCGCATTCGTCGAAGCCCGGCGCATTCACTCCCGCACCCGGAATAATGGATACGGTCGAGTCGAAGTAAAAGCGGCTGATGGTGACGGCAGGGAGCGAAGGCAAAGCGATGACCCGGACCTCCGGAACGCCCATGGAACGCAAGCCTTCTTCCAACGAAGGATCGGGCGGCTTCTGCATCCAGGCGACAGCGAGGGAGAAGCCCCCGGCCCAGCGCCGGGTCTCAGGGTCCGCGCCGGAAAGGCCGCCGAAAAGGGCCGCGGCCCTTCTTCCGCCGGCCGGGACAAGCCGGTCCACGAACCCTGCGTCCTGAAAGAGCCCGCCGTATTCCTCCCGGCAGGCGAGTGTCAATTCTCCGTCCGGCATCGTTTTTCGAAGATAGAAGATCGAGGGCAGGACGGCCAAAAGATCTCCCAGCCCTCCGAAACGGAGTAGAAGCACCCGCGGGGTCTTTGTGTTCATGGCGTTCTGAGTCGGCAAGATGCTTAATTTATGATGAAGACGCGAAGGTCCATGACGTTTGTCGCCGTGGGCCCGGTCATGATCAACCTGCCGGTCCGTTTAAAGAAAGAATACGAATCGTTGGCGGCCAGGAACATCCGGGGATTGAGCCGCTCCGCCCGGGCGGCGTTCCACAAGGACGGGTCGGCCCAAGCGCCGGCCGCTTCCGTCGGGCCGTCCCGGCCGTCCGTCCCGAGGCTGAGGACAAGCCAGCCGCGGGCCGACCGCGGCATGGCCAGGAGCGCGGCCAGAACGAATTCGGTGTTCCGTCCGCCCAGGCCCTTCCCTTTCACCGTGACGGTCAACTCTCCGCCGGCAAGAAAGCACAGCGGGATCCCTGAAGCTTTCCGCGAACAGAGCAGGCTTTCAAGAAAAGCGGCGTAGTTCTTTGCGGCCGTCCCGGCCTCGCCGCTGTCCGAGTCGGTCAGGATGAGGGCGTCAAAGCCCAGCTCCCGGGCCTTCGTTTGGGCCGCCCGCAGGGCCGTCCCGATATCGCCGATGATGAACGTGTTGACGCGCGCCAAAGCGCGGTCCCCTTCCTTGAGGGTCTCCGCGATCTCGCGGCGGCCCCCGGCGGCCAACCGGTCCCGGACGGAGGCCGGCACAACCACCCGCAGCCTATATTTTCGCAGGACGCTTTCCGCGTCCATGAAGGTCGAAGAGTCGCTGTGGGCCGGCCCCGAGGCGATGGCCTCGAGGTCATTGCCTATGACGTCGGAGATGACGAGGCTTATGACCGTCGCCGGCCAGGCCGCTCTGGCCAACAGGCCGCCCTTGACCGAGGATAGGTGTTTGCGCACCGCGTTCAGCTCCCGGATGTCGGCCCCTGCTTTGAGGAGGCGCTCCGTGACGAACCGCTTGTCCTCAAGGCTGATATCGGGCGCCGGGAGGCAGAGGTTCGCCGACCCGCCGCCCGAGATGAGGAGGAAGACGGCGTCATTTTCACCGGCTTTCCCGGCGAGACGAACTGCCTCCCGGGCGGCCCGGACGCTTTCCGCGTCGGGGAGCGGATGGGCGGCGGAGACCGCGGTCAACTTGTCGGGAGCCGGATTCTCCGCGGGACGGCAGGTGACGATCCCCTCGTCCACCTTGTCACCGAGGACGGCCATGAAGCCCGCGGCCATCGGCCCCGCGGCCTTGCCCGCGGCGATGAGAAAGACCCGTTCGAACCGGCCCAGGTCGAATCTCTTTCCTTGGACGGTCAGGTCTCTCCCCGACCGGACGAGGTTTTCCCGGACCAGCCGGCCGCCCTCGACCGCCGCCAATCCGGCCTTGGTAATCTCCGAAGCCTTTTCGAACATCCCCATCGGCCTCACCATAACGCGGCCGCCTTCCGTTTTCAAGGCAATTGTGATAAAAATTGTCGTGATGAACGAGAACCCGACGCGAGCGCCGTTTTCCCGGAAGCGCCTCCTCATGACCCTCCTCAAGCTCGCTTCGAGCGCCGCGATCCTCGCTCTTCTCCTCGTCTTCAAAACGCCCCTCCGGGACATCGTCCGTGTCCTGGGCACGGTCCGGCTTCCCTGGCTCGCCCTGGCCTTTTCTCTCCATGCCGTCGGGTATTTCGCCAGCGCCTACCGCTGGCAAATTCTCGCCCGGGCCCTGGGCGACAACATCCCTCTGGGCTTCCTGATAAAGTCCTACCTCGTCGGGACGTTCTTCAACAACTTCCTGCCCACGAGCTTCGGCGGCGACATCGTCCGCATCTGGGACGGTTCGCGCTTCTCGCGGTCCCTCGTCAAGTCCTCGGCCATCGTCGTCGTCGAGCGCGTCACGGGCATCATCGTCCTCTTTCTCTTCGCCCTTTTCGCCTCCTTTTTCCGCCTGGACATGGCCCACGACGTCCCGGTCGTCTGGGTCTCGCTCGTCCTCGGCCTGGCCGGCCTGAGCCTGGTGGTCCTCTTCCTGCTCCCCTTCACGGAGAACCTTATCCTCCGGCTCCCCAAAAAGAAATTCCTCTGGCCCCTCAAGAAAGCAGCCCTTTCCTTCAGGGAGAACGTGCTCCTCTACAAGGACAAGAAAGGCCCCTTCCTCAAAGCTTTCTTCTGGGCGGTCATCCTCCAGACCAACGTCGTCGTTTACTTCTTTCTTATCGGCCGGGCCTTCCGCCTCGAGATCGGCTTCCTGGATTACTTCATCTTCGTTCCCATCCTTCTCCTCGTCCAGACCATCCCGGTGACCATCAACGGTTTGGGCCTGAGGGAAGGCTCGGCCATCGAGATCTTCAAGTACTACGCCATCCCTTCCGCGACAGCCTTCTCCTTCTCGCTCATCGACGTCGGCTTCCGGCTTATCCTGGGGGTCATCGGCGGCGCGATCTACGTATCGAGAAAATGAACGCCCGCCGTCCGCCCGTCGCGATCCTCCTGGCGGCCCTGTTTCTTGTCCCGGCCGCAACTCATCCCCGGCAGGACGTCTCCGAAATCGAGAAGCGCATCACTCGGCTCAACGAGCAGATCAGGGGCCTCAAGGCGAAGATCCAGGAGGAGGACAAGAAGGAATCCTCCATCCTCTCGACCCTTTCCAGGATCAGCCTCACCAAGAAGCTCATCCGGAGCGAAATGGCGGCCAACGACGCTCTCCTGGAGAAAACCAACGGCGAGCTGAAGATCCTCCGGGACGACATGGTCCGCCGGCGGACGGCCCTGGAGAAAGAGAAGCAATCCATCGAGAAGACCCTGGTCACGCTCTACAAGTTTGGAAAGTTCGACTTTCTCAAATTCGCCTTGAAGGCGGAGAACACCGAGTCGTTCTTCACCGAAAGCAAGCATCTGACCTTTCTGGCCCGCACTCAGGAAACCATCATCTCCGGCTACCTGGCCGCCCTGGCCGAGCTCGGCGCGACCGAAGGGCGGCTCGAAGCGAAGAGAAAAGAGGTCGCCGACCTCATCCGGGCTTCGGAAGCGAAGAAACGGGAACTCGAGATCGAGGAGAAGAAGAACCGCGACCTCGTCGCGGAGGTCCAGCGCAGCCGAAAATCCCACGAGCAGGCTCTGAAGGAGCTCGCCGAAAGCGCCGAGCAGCTTCAGATCCTGATCAAGAAAATCGTCGACCAGGAGTACAGCCTCCCCTTCGCGTTCGTGCCTCTCTACGATAAGAAGGGGAAGCTTCTCTGGCCCATTGAGGGGCGGATCATCACCGCTTTCGGCCTGCAGAAACACCCCCGTTTCAACACGATCACCCTGAACAACGGCATCGAGATCGCCCCGAAGAAGGAAAAAGCCATCATCCAGTCGGTTCACCCCGGCCGGATCGTCTATGCGGACGTCTTCGAGGGGTACGGCAACCTCATCATCATTGACCACGGCATGGCCTATTACTCACTCTACGGGCACTGTTCGGAGTTCCTGGCCGCCAAGGGGGACGCCGTCAAGGCCGGCCAGCCGGTCGCCCTCGTCGGGGACAGCGGTTCCCTCAATGGGGAGTGCCTTTACTTCGAGCTCCGGTTTAAGACCCGGGCCCTCGATCCCTTGCAATGGCTAAAGGGAAGATGATACAATAGATATTCAAAAATCATGAGATCTCAACGTATCCGACTTGTTTTCCTCTCGGCATCGGTCGCCCTCTGCCTCTTTTTCCTCTTCGAGAGGAATTTCCTCCCAGGGATCTCCCAGAAGCTGACCCACAAGGGTTTCGACCTCTTGGCAAATGTCACCCGCCTGGTCAAGAACGACTACATCGATGAACGGGACCCCGCCCGGACCATGGATGGCGCCTTCAAGGGGCTCATCGATTCCCTTGACCCGGTCTCGAGCTACCTTGGCCCCGATGCCACGGCCAAATACCTCCGGAGGGATTCGAGGTGGGCCGATATCGGCGTCGTCCTCTTCAAGGGATCCTTCGGCTTATTCCCGCAGGTCGCGGGGATCGTCGAGGACTCCCCGGCCGAAAAAGCGGGCGTCAAGCAGGGTGACACCTTCAGCGCCATGGACGGCCGGGGGACCCTCAATTGGAGCTCCCTCGAAGCCAACCTCTACCTCAAAGACCTGGAACAGAAGCCCGTCTCTCTTAAGGTCCTCCGGGAAAACCAGACCCTGGAGATCAAGGTGGAACGGGCCGTCCTCTTCCCGGAACCCTATTCGTTCTCTTCGGAGAACGCGTTCGCGGTCCTGACGCTCCACAACCTCTACCCCCCATGCGTGAGCGAGGTCCGGAAGAAAATCCTGCCCCTTCTCAAGTCCCAAAAGAAGCCCTTCGTCCTGGACCTCAGAAACTGCTATGAAGGCGAGATCGAAGAGGCCCGGGACTTCCTCAATATCTTTATCCAATCGCCGCGAATCGGCTCCTTTGAGAAGAAGGGCGGGATCAAGGACCCGGTCGCCTGCCCCGCCGAGCCGGACCTGGCCAGACTGCCGGCCGCCGTGTGGACCAACCGGGGCACAATGGGGGCGTCCGAACTCGTGGCCGCGGTCCTCCAGGAGACGAAAAAAGTAAAGGTCATCGGCACGGAAACCCCCGGCCTGGTTTCCAGGCAGGAGCTGTTCCCGCTCCAGGATGAAAGCTCCGTTCTCGTCACATCGGGCGTCTTCACCCTCGCCTCCGGAAAGAAGCTCTGGGAAGAGGGCGTAGTCCCCGACGAGAAGATCGGCTTCGAGGACCAGAGCCCCGCCGCCTACCTGAAAAGGACCACGGCCCTCTTTCCCAAACGCTGACAGATGAAGCCCAAAGGGATCCTCGAGTGGCCCGTATATTCCGTGGCCGCGTGGGTTCTCTGTGTCCTAGCCCTCCTCTCCATGCTCGCCCTAGACCGCATGAATTGGCGGAAGGGGGAGAAGTCCTATATTTTCACCGGGGCCCGCGCCCCAGAGGGGCCCAAGGTCCGGATCAAGCCCGCTCCGGCCATCGTCAAGGAAAAGCCGGCCGAACCTCCGGCCGGGACCGTGATGAAACCCGAGCCGAAACCGCCGGTCAAGGAGCCTGTCCGGGTTCAGCCGGCGCCCGCGACTGCCGCTCCCAGGAGCATGGTCGCTCTCGTCGTGGATGACATGGGGAATAGCCTGGAGGCCCTGGACGAACTCATGAGCCTGGGCGAGTCTGTGACAATCTCGATCCTCCCTTACAGCCTCCACTCCCGGGAAACGGCCGAGATCGCCCACCGGGAAGGCATCGAGGTCCTCCTCCATCTGCCCCTCGAATCCCTGAACAATCACGACTCGGAAGCGGGCATGGAAGGCCTCATTCATTCCGGGATGAGCGAGGCGGAGGTCCGGAAGACCATGGCCGACAACCTTGATCAGGTCCCCTATATCAAAGGCGTCAACAACCACATGGGCTCCAAGGTCACGGCCGACGAGGCGCTCATGCGGACCATCCTGGAACCGCTCAAGGAGAAGGGGCTCTTCTTCCTGGACAGCCGGACCAGCGGCAAGTCGGTCGCCTTTTCCGTGGCCCGGAACATGGGCATCCCTGCGGAATCCCGGCAGGTCTTTCTCGACGCCGACGGGAAAAGCGAGCTCATCAAGGAGAGGCTTCTCGAGCTCTTCAGACTGGCCCAAAAGGAGGGCCGGGCCATCGGCATCTGCCATCCCTTCCGGGAAACGCTCCAGACGCTCAAGGAGAATTTCCATCTCCTGAAGGACTACGGGCTGGAAGCCGTCTTCGCGTCGGAACTGGCGACGCCCCGCGATTGAATTTTTCGCCGGGTTCCATTATATTAGGATCCATAGAGAGGAGGATACCCATGAAAAAAATAGCGAGTGTCATTCTCATGGCGGGAGGGGTCCTGACCGTTCTTCTCTTGTCTTCCTGCAAGTCCATGTCAACCGACGAGCTTAAAAAAGCCATTGAGATCATCGATGTCGAGACCAAGTGGGTCTCCAAAGGCTACCAGCCGTGGCCTCCCCGGCTCTTTCTCGTCCCGGTCATGTCTTTCCGGGTGAAGAACATAGGCATTAAGCCCCTCACCTACATCAATTTCAACGCCATCTTCAAGTTTAAGGGCGACCCGGAGAACCTAGGCGACAACTTCCTGGCCGCCATCCGCGGCAAGGCGATCATGCCGGGAACGACGAGCGACGTCATCACCCTGAAAAGCAACTTCGGCGTCGAAGGCAAGAGCGTCGAATCCATCAGGAGCAACCCTCAATGGAAGCCGGCCGGGGTAAAGCTCTTCGCGCGTTCCAAAGGCTCCCAGTTCGTGCTCATCGGCGAGTGGGACGTCTCCCGGACCATCGACTTCAAGGAACCCGAACCTGTAAAGGTCAATTAGGGCCGGACCCGCTCTTCCCGGCCGCAAGTTCCGACGGTGACGAAAGGATAAAGATGAACGCGATCCTGCCTGCCAAGATGTTTTTAACGAAGGGAAGCGGGCGGCACAGGGAGAAACTGGTCAGCTTCGAAAAGGCCCTACGGGAGGCCGGCATCTCGCCGTTCAACTTGGTGAGAGTCTCGAGCATCTTTCCCCCCGGCTGCGAGCATGTTCCCAGGGAGAAAGGGCTGAAGCTTCTCAGTCCGGGGCAGGTCGTCTTCCTGGTGATGAGCGAGAACGCCACGGATGAAGGCCAACGTCTGATCTCGGCTTCCATCGGGATGGCCGTGCCCGAAGGCCGGAAGTCTTATGGTTACCTGGCCGAACACGAAGGTTTCGGGCAGGCAGAGAAGGACGCCGGGCGTTATACGCAAGACCTGGCGGCGGAGATGCTAGCCACCAAGCTCGGCCGGAAGTTCGACCCCCGGAAGGTCGGAGGGAAGAGCGGCAACACGTATCGCCTCTCCTCAACGATGTCCGTGACGACCAGGAGCATCACTCAGATCGCCAAGGGAAGCCAGGGGATTTGGACAACGGCCATCGCGGCCGCGGTTTTCGTGACCTGACCTAAAGATCGAGGGGGTTGGGCTTCAGGATCTTGATATAGCTCTTCTCCCTGAGGCCTTTGAGGAATTCATCGAGCTTCTTCTCCTTCTTCTGGGCATAGAGCCTTTCTTCCACGTTTTTCCTGACCTCTTCGAAAGTCATCAGGCGGCTGTCCTTTTTTTCCTCGAGTTTCAACATGTACCACCCGTTCTTGGTCTCTATCCAGCCGCTCGTTTCCCCCGCCTTGATCTTGGAAACGGCCAGTTCCAGGGCCTTGTCCAGCTCGCCTTTCTTGAACGTCCCCAAGTCGCCTTCGGATTCCTTGGCCGGCCCATCCGAATATTCCTTGGCTAGGACGTTGAACGGCTCTCCGGCCTTGACCTTGTCCCCGATCTCTTTCTTTTTCTCTTCCAATGCCGCCGGGGCGTTCTCTTCCGTGGACAGATAGACGGCTCTGATCTTGTATTCTTCGGGCTCGGTGAACTCCTGGGGGTGGAGCTTGTAGGTGCCGACGATCTCCGAATCGTCGAGGACGATGGACCTGTCCACCTCGGAATAGATGACGCCTTGCTTGAGCATGTTGTCCTCGAGCTGCTTGAGCCACTGGTCATAATCCATGCCTTGCTGTTGGAGCCCGCGCTTTAGATCGTCGTCGGACGCGATGTTGTTTTCCTTCTTGATGTTCTCGACGGCGGCTTTGAGCTGCTCGCCGACGTTCAGATCCTTCTCCTTGGCCTGCTGCATGAGCAGGAGGTCGGTGATCATCATGTTCAGCATCTCTTTTTTCAGCATGGCAAGCTGCTTGTCAAACTCCTCCCCCTGGAGGGCGGCCCTCATCTGCTGGACCGTGGAGTCGTATTGCTCTTTGTACTGGGACAGGGTGATGATGTCTTCGTTGACGACGGCCACGATCTCTTCGACGACCTGGCCGGCAGCCAGGGACAGGACGGCCGCGAGCCCGACGAGCGCGAAAACCGAGGTTCTTTTTCTCATGTCTCGTTCCTCTGGTAAGTGAAGTTCAGCATTTTGGGGTAGGAGCTCCAGGTCAGGGACCTCTTGAGCCCCTCAAGATGGGAGGCCTGGGCCTCTTTGACCTTCCCGTCAAGGATCCTGACCCGGATGGACGGAGCGGCATCCACCTCGGACAGGAGCTCCGGCGGGAACTTCTTGTCCAGGCGGAAGATGTGGTATCCGTAGGAAGATTCGACCACCCGGCTCAACTTGCCCTCTTCCAACGCGAAGATGACCTTTTCCATCTCGTAGGGAAGGTCGCCGTTCTTGAAGATGCCCATTTCCCCGCCCTTGAAGGCCTCGGGGCCGGCCGATTCCTCCTGGGCAACCTTCCGGAATTCTTCTTCGACGGCATTCTCCAGGTTTCTCAGGACCTCGACGGCCTTTTCTTCGGTCTCGAGGAGGATCTGACTCACCTTGACCCTTTCGG
>CAZSMW010000405.1:0-4833 GCA_964607985.1 uncultured Eubacteriales bacterium | reverse complement strand
CTGGAGCTGAACCCTCAACAACCCGAGCTCAAAGCGAAGATGGAAGCCTTGAAAAAGTAATTGCCCGGCTGACCTCCCTTATCCCGGATAAGGGTCAAGTGATGGTGCGCTATTATGGGCTATCGGCCGCCGGCTCCAGAGGTTTTGGAGCCTAGCACTTTCACTTCACCGGTGGTACACTAAGTGGGGGCAGGATACAACGAGATTGGACCTGCAAAGGGATTCATATATTGTGATCGAAGTCGCTGGCAAGAGAAGTCTCTATCCGGTCTCACAAAGCAAGCGTGATAGAATCGGGATTGCGAGCGGCCCACTCCCCTATGCCCTGACGAATCCTGTTTTTATCGACGTGGACGGCAACGGTACGTTTGATCCTCCCTGGCGCCGGAAAAAATAAAGTTTCTCGTCCTGGCGGAGGATTAGGCTTCACCTAAAATCGCAGGCTTTAAGCAAGAAAGGAGTAGCGGATGACTGATAATAACAAGAAATTTCCAATCCACGATGGTTACTATTTTCCCAGGCTTTCTGAAGCCCAATGTCAGAAGATCCATAAAACAAGCCTAGAAATCCTTGACCGCATCGGAGTGCGCCTCTTTCTAGAAGAGGCGATCGATTTGTTAAAAAAGGCGGGAGCAAAGGTCATGGACGGCAACCGGGTCCACGTTCCTCCTGCGCTCGTGGAACGAGCTCTCGCGACCGTGCCGAAACAGGTTATGCTCCATGACCGCCAAGGCAATCCGGCCATGCCAGTAGAGGGCTACCGCTGCTTCTACGGACCAGGTTCAGATTGTTTGAATGTCATCGATCACAGGACCGGGGAGCGCCGCAAGCCCCGCCTGGATGACGTCCGGGAGGGCATAATCCTTTGCGATTCCCTTCGCAATATTGATTTCGTCATGTCGCTCGTTCTTCCGGCCGACGTGAATACGGCCATCGCCGACCGATATCAAATGGAGATCATGCTCTCTCACACGACGAAACCCATTATTTTTGTCACGTATGATTATGAGGGGTGCGTGGATTGCGTTGAAATGGCAGAGGCTGTGGCTGGAAGTGAAGAGAGATTGAGCCAGAATCCCAACGTCGCCTGCTACATTAATGTCGTCTCCGGTCTCCGTCACAATAAGGAAGGATTACAGAAACTCCTCTACATGGCCAAAAAAAATCTGCCAGTCCTCTATATTCCAGGCTCCACCGCGGGAGTGACAAGTCCGAGCACGCCGGCGGGCTCACTAGCTCTGGATAATGCGGGAAATTTATTGGGGATCGTTCTTTCTCAGCTGCAAAGAGAGGGATCTCCGGTGATCATCACCGGCATGCCTCCTGGACACCTGGACATGAAGACTCTCGTCATGCCCTATTCCGAACCCGAACGGGGAATTACCCAGGCTCTGGTCCACTTCTACGATCTGCCCATGTTTTCCTACGGCGGAGCCTCGGACTCCAAGATGGTCGACCAGCAGGCGGCGGCGGAAGCCGCGCTTTGCCTCATGGCCGAAACATTTGGGCGCGGCAACATCATCCACGACTTGGGCTACATGGAGTCCGGGCTCACGTTTTCGCTCTGCCAATTGGCCCTCTGCGACGAGATCGTCGACTGGATAAAAGCTTATTCGAAGAATTTTGAAGTGACAGATGAAACGCTTGCTCTGGACGTGATTTCTCAAAGCGGGCCCGATGGGGAATTCTTGAATACCGATCATACGCTCAAGCACTACAAAGAACGCTGGTATCCCAAGCTCTTTGAGCGAGGAACCTACCACGATTGGCTGGGAAAAGGAGGCCGGAGCCTGACTGAACGCGCTGCGAAACGTATTGAACTTGCCCTCGCCGAACCTAGGGCATCATCGTTGCCCCCAGACGTAAAAGCCCGGGTGAGGAAAATTGTCCAGAGAGCTGAGGAATACCAAGAGAAGTCCTAGATGCCGCGCGAGGACTTGTCGTCTGATAGTGAAAAAAAGCTTTTTGAAGTAATGAAGCAAGCGATGAAGGCAACGGTCAGCCTAAAAGGAAGCACAGGGGATAAGATTTCGAGTAAACAGCGAGCAGGCAGAATAGACAGAACAACAAATTCCCGATCAGTTGAATATTCTCGCGACCGTCTCCTTCCACTCACGTTTTTCAATCAGCGCTCCGTTTTCAAACGCATACCGGACGATAGTAGTATAAAAATTATCTTTATCCGAAATCACATCTATTATTGAACGGATCTCAGGTGCACGTCCTTCGAACTTGATCTGATGAGAAGCTTCGCCACTGAAACGGGATTCGGCGGGTATTTGATCGTTCGTTTCGTAATAGTTTCTTTCCCACCTGTGGTAGCGGCGGCCATAGAGCGGCTATTCATTGCGCCGCGGAAAAAGGAAATTCCTATAATCAGAACATGGCGGTCCCGGCGGGACAAGCATCAAAGATGTAGCGCTTGACGGACGGACGGGAAGAGATCGATCTGGGTGTGAGGCAGGAACAAGGCTCCCGTATATTCATTCATATAGCTCGGGTCCGTATTCAATTCAATGTAGGTCATCTTTTTGGCGATGTCCATCACGAGCCGTCTGTTCTCATCGGAAATGCAGATGAGATAGGCGCCGAGAAGTGACGTGTTGCCGAGGTATGAGAACTTGTTCCGCTCGAGGTCCGGAAGGAGCCCGACGAGGATGGCGTTTTCGATGTCCAGGCTCTGGCCGAATCCACCGGCGATGTAGAACGCGTCGATCTCGTCAAAGGTCAGTCCCGCTTTTTTGAGCAGGAGGAGACAGGCGGAGAATATGGCGGCCTTGGTCCGGATGAGATTGGCGATGTCCCGCTCCGTGATGACGAGGTCCTTGCCCCAGAACGTGTTCTTCCCCTCTTCGATCAGGAAGGTCGGGCCCTCGGCGTCGTGAAGAAGGCGTTCTCCCGCTTTCGTCGGATTGAATTTTCCCTGGCGGTCCACAAATCCATGGACAAACAGTTCGGCCAGCATGTCGACCAGTCCGGAACCGCACAGACCCTTGGGTCTTGTGTTCCCGATGACCTGATAGACGGCCCGTCCGGACCCTTCGAGTTTGATCTTTTCGATGGCCCCCCCGGAGGCAGGCATTCCGCACCGGATCCCGCTTCCTTCAAAAGCCGGGCCGGCCGAACAAGCGCAGGTCATGAGCCATTCCCGGTTGCCGACGACCAGCTCGCCGTTCGTCCCGGCATCGATGAACAACGAGATCTTCTCAGGATCCCGATAGAGGGGTGTGAAGAGGAGCCCGGCCGTGATATCGCCTCCCACATAACTCCCGACCGCGGGGGCCAGGTGGACCCTGGCCGCGGGATTCGTTTTCAGCCCCAAATCACGGGCCAAAAAAAAGGGAAGCTCATTGAAGGTGGGCACATAGGGCTCTTCCCGGATAAAGCGGGGCTCGAGGTCCAGGAAAAGATGGGTCATGGTCGTATTCCCGGAAAAAGAGGCATAGTAAATATCTTGGAGGGAAACATGGGCGGTTTGCGCCGCTTCATCGATGAGATGATTGACGGCTCCGATGATGAGGTCGTGAAGTTCCTTCAAGGGACCGGGCTTCCGGGCATATTGGATTCGCGAAATGACGTCCTCCCCGCGGGCCAGCTGAGGGTTCAAGGTCGAGGACGTCCCCAGGATCTCGCCGTTTTCAAGGTCGATAACATGGAGGACGACAGTGGTCGTCCCGAGGTCGCAGGCGAGGCCGCAGATCCTTTTCCCCGGAGCGCCCGGCTCCACGTCGAGGACCGTCCAGGTGTCACCGGAGCGGAAAAGGACGGCGGTCACCCTTCCGCCCTTTTCGCGGACGGCATGGGCTAATTTTCGCAATGCCGAATATTCGAAACTCAATTCCTGGATCGATCTCTTTTTACCGAGCTCCCGCTCAAGACGTCGAAGGTCGCTCCCACTATTCTCCAGCGAGGGCGGGGGGAGATCCACCTCCACTTTTTCTACAGGAGGATCGATCTTGGATGTTCCGGAAATGGCGTTTTTATGTTCTTCCAAAAAGCGGGAGGAGACGATCGTCCGAATGGAAACCTCCTGGAATTGGGGGAGGCCGACGGTCAAATCGTCCTGGACCCCGGTCAAACAGGATAGGACATATCCCTCTTTCATGAGCCTCGTTGGAAGGGAGGCCGAAGACCTGGTCTCATATCGTCCCTTCATGATCTGAACGAGGCATTTCCCGCATGTCCCTTTGCCTCCACAGGAGTTCTTCAACGGGAGTCCGGCCGTCCTTGCGGCATCCAGGATGGTGGAAAAAGGGGGCACGGAAACCACGGCATCAAAAGGAAGAAACCGGACTTTGAAGCCCTCTTTTTTTGTCCGCATCTTCGGCCGGGGCATTTTCCTCTCTAGGTCAAGCTCACGTTCTTGACAAAGCTCTGGATATCCGAAGCTTCCTGGGGCCCGACGATGACCTCCCATCCCGCCAGATGCTCCTCCAGATCCCCGCTGATCTGGGCCACGAAACCCGGGATGACGATCTTACGGGTCTTGACGTCCTCTTCGAGCTTGATGTCCTTGATGAACTTGGCGATCTTTTCCCCGCCGAACTTCCCCGCGGCCCAGGAGGTGAGGACGGATTGGCCTTCGGTATCGACGACCAGGAGGTGGGCGGAAATCCCCGAGTTCTCGATCTCGCCGGAAACGATGAAATAGGTCAGGGAGTAATTCGTGGTCACGAATACGGGAGAATCCGGGGTCGGCTCTCCGATGGGATAGACCTTGGCATCCACCTGGATGGGTTTTTGAGTGTCGGTGTAGATATTTTGGCGAAGGGTCAAGAGCGCGTACAGAAGGGCCCGATCATAGTCCGGCAGAACGATGATCGAGGCGTACTT
>CAZSMW010000404.1:0-18465 GCA_964607985.1 uncultured Eubacteriales bacterium | reverse complement strand
GGGGTCGGGGGAGCGAGGGCGGCTTCAGGCCGTTTAAAGTGAGATATAAAAATAATTAATGCGTTTGTTTTAGATTGTTTTGGAGTCTTGAGCCTGAGGAGCCGAGAACACGGAGACACGTCCAAGACTCTGTCTGAATTCCATTAATCCCCCCAACCCCCCTTGGTCAATCAAGGGGGCTGGGAGGTCGGTGTCTCCGTTAGAGGAGAGGCGATCTGGATCGGAGCGGGAGCAAAGCCCTTCCCTATGCCCTCCTCTTAGCATCACGAAAAAGGAAGGTCGGCTCTTATAACGGCTGGATTTTTCCGGCCCGGACGACGACCAGGCCGTTCTTGATGACGTGGCGGACGGGGTTCGTCCCCAGCTGGTAGATGAGGGAGGCGTAGTTGGGGACGTCGCAGATGAGGAGGTCCATGCGTTTTCCGACCTCGAGACTGCCGATGGAACCGTCCCGGCGGATGGCATAGGCTGCGTTCCCGGTGCAGGCGTTGATGGCTTCCTCGATGGTCATCCGGAGCGTGTAGACCCCAAGCTGGAGGACAAGGAGCATGGAGCTCAGCATGGAGCTCCCCGGGTTGAAATCCGAGGCCAGGGCCACGACGGCGCCCGCTTCGATGAGCTTCCTGGCCGGGGGCTTCTTGTCCAGCATGAGGAAAAACGGGACTCCGGGGAGAAGGATGGCTGCCGTCCCGCTCGAGGCCAGTTTTCGGATGCCGTCTTCCGTGATGTTGATGAGGTGCTCGGCCGAGACCGCGCCGGATTCCGCGGCGTACTGGGCCCCGCCGATGGGAGTCCACTCGTCGGCGTGGATCTTGACCCCCAGGCCGGCTGCCCGGGAGGCTTCGGCCAGTTTTTTCGTCTCCTCCAGATTGAAGATATTCGGCTCGCAGAAGATGTCGAAGAATTCGGCCAGGCCGCGCGCTTTGACCTCCGGCAGGATGCGGTCGATGATGAGATCGATATAACCGGCCTTGTCGTCTTTGCGCTCAAGCGGGACCTCGTGGGCGCCCATGAAGGTGGGGATGACGTCCACCGGGTGCGCCCCCTTGAGGCCCTGCAAGGCTTCGAGCTGTTTGATCTCGTCCTCGCGGTTCAGGCCGTAGCCGCTTTTGGCCTCGGCCGTTGTCGTGCCGGTCAGGAGCATCTGGTTGAGCCTCTGTTTGCAAAGGGCGACGAGTTCGTCTTTAGAGGCGGCCCGGGTGGCCTTGACCGTGGTCTGGATGCCCATGCCTTGGGCGGCCAGCTGCTGGTAGGTCTGTCCCTTGAGCCGGAGGAGAAATTCGTATTCCCGGTTCCCGGCGAACGGAAGGTGGGTATGGCAGTCAATGAGGCCGGGCAGGGCGATGCCGTCACGGCCGTCGATCCAGGTCGCGGCCGGCTCGGTCTGGACCTCTTTCCGGAAATCCTCTCCTTTTCCGACGAAGACGATCTCCCCTCGGCTGGACGCGATCCAGCCGTCCTCGATGACGCCCAGGTCTTGGAGGGCCTCCCGGCGCTTGGGAAGGGGGCCGCGGCAGGTGATGAGCTGGCGACAGTTGGAGACGACGCAGTCAGCTAATATCATGAGGGGATTTCCTGATCGGCGCGTGCTTGGTGCGACGGATGAAGGAAGGCGTTTCATAGGTCTCCCATCGGTTCTCCCATACCGGAGGCTCCCAGGCCGGGGCCTGGTTCCCGACGGGCGCGAAGGCGTAGGGAGGAGTATCCGTGTAAACGGGGAACGGCGCGGGTGTCTTGCTCCGGGGCGTGGGTGTGAAATCGTCGACGGCCCCAAGGATCCGGGGCTGGCTCATCTCGAAGCCGGTGGCGATAACCGTGACCTTGATCATCTCCTTCATGGCCGGGTCGATGACCGTGCCGAAGATGATATTGGCCTCCGGATGGGCGAGGCTGTGGATGAGCTGAGAGGCCTTGGAGACCTCGTGCAGGGTGACGTCCCTGCCGCCCGTGATGTTGATAAGGACACCGTGGGCGCCGTCGATCGAGGTGTCGACGAGGAGCGGGCTGGAGATGGCCTTTTGGGCCGCTTCCACGGCCCTGTTCTCGCCGGAAGCGATCCCGGTCCCCATGAAAGCCATGCCCATGCCTTTCATGATGGATTTGACGTCGGAGAAGTCCAGGTTGATCAGGCCCGGCTTGGTGATGAGGTCGGAAATTCCTTGGGCCGCCTGGCGGAGAATGTCGTCGGCCATCTTGAAGGCGTCCTGGATGGACGTGTCCAGGTTCACGGTCTGGAGCAGCCTTTCATTGGGGATGGCAATCACCGTGTCCACGACGTTCTTGAGCTCCTTCAACCCTTCGCTGGCCTGCTTGGCCCTGACCTTGCCTTCGAACTCGAAAGGGAGGGTGACGATGGCGATGGTGAGGACGTCCATCTCTGAGGCCAGGTTGGCCAGAATGGGCGTCGCGCCCGTTCCCGTGCCTCCCCCCAGGCCGGCGGTCAGGAAGACCATATCCGCTCCCTGGAGTGACTCGATGAGCCGCTCCGTGTCTTCCATGGCCGCCTGCTTTCCGGTCTCCGGACGGCCACCTGAGCCGAGGCCACGGGTGGCTTGCCCTCCGATCGGCAGCTTGATTGTCGCCTTGTTGCTGTTCAGGGCTTGAAGGTCCGTGTTGACGGCGATGAACTCCACGCCCTGGATGCCTGACTCGATCATCCGGTTCACGGCGTTGCCTCCGCCGCCTCCGATGCCGATGACCTTGATCTTGGCCCCCAGGGTCTCCTCCACGAGATGGAATTTTAATTTGCCGCTCTGTTCGTCGCTCATGTTTTGCCTCCTATCCTTCCTTGAACCAATCCGTGAATTTGGTCCAAATTCCTTTCTTTCTATCCTTCGAAAAGCCTTTCTCCATGCCTTTGCCGTAGCCGTAGAGGATGAGACCGACGGCCGTCGCGAAATCCGGGGTGCTGACCCTGTCCACGAGTCCGCCGACCCCGCTCGGGTCGCCGCGCCGGACAGGCAGGTCGAAGATCTCCTCCGCGACCTGCTCCAGGCCGTCGAGGAGGGCGGTCCCCCCCGTCAGGACGATCCCCGAGTTCAGCGACTTTTCGTAACCCATCCTCTTGATGTCGCCGTCCACGAGGCGGAAGATCTCCTCGGCCCGGGGCTGGATGATGTCCGCCAGGATCTGGCGGGACAGGACCCGGGGTTTCCTTCCCTTGCCGACGGAAGGGACCTCGATGGTCTCCTGCTCGTCGGCGATCGGCCCCGCGACGCAGCCGAACTTCTTTTTGATCTTTTCGGCTTCCGGGATCGGCGTCCGAAGCCCAACGGCGATGTCGTTGGTGAAGTTATCGCCGCCGATCGGGATCGTCGTGGAGTACCAGAGACTGCCGCGCTCGAAGATGGCCACCTCCGTCGTGCCCGCCCCGATGTCGATCATGCCGACCCCGAGCTCCCGCTCGTCGTGGGTCAGGACGGAGGCGCTCGCGGCGATCTGGTTCAGCACGATCTCCTCGATGCCGATGCCGGCCCGCTCGATGCACGCCTTGAGATTCTGGAGCGAGGTGATCGCTGACGTGACGATATGGACATTGACCTCGAGCTTGATGCCGCTCATGCCCAGGGGGTCCTTGATCCCGTCCTGCTCGTCCACGACGAACTCCTGGGGGATGATGTGGATGATCACCCTGTCCGGCGGGATGGACAGGGCCTTGGACTGGTCGATGACGCGCTTGATGTCCTCCCGGCTGATCTCGCGGTTCTTGCCGGAGACGGCCACGACACCCCGGGAATTGAAGCTCTTGATGTGGGCGCCGGAGATGCCGATATACGCCGAGCCGATCTCCACTCCGGCCATGAGTTCGGCTTCTTCCTCGGCTTTCTTGAGCGCGGTCGTGGTCTCCTCGAGGTTGACCACGACCCCCTTCCTCAGCCCGCGCGATTCAGCGGTCCCGATGCCGATGATCTCGATCTTGTTCTCTTGGGTGACTTCTCCGATGACGGCCACGACCTTTTTCGTTCCGACATCGATGCCGACGATATAAGAGCTCTTGGACATTATGGAACCTCCTTCTCCCGTGGCTCCCGCGATTTGAGGTAGACCCTGCCGTCGAAGCGCAGGTCGACGTATTCCAGGTCCCCGAATTCGTTTTCCCACTCCGCTTTGCGCTCCTCGTAGAACCGGATCTTTTCCCTGAAGCCCCGGTCGCCCAGCTTGATCCCGACGGGATCGTCCCGGAACCGGAGCTCGATCGTTCCAGGGTTCGTCAGGTCCAAACCGGCCACCCGGGCCCTCTCCTCCTGGGAAAAGTCGTCCAGGCACTGCCAGGCCAAACCCAATTTCTCCGGGCGGCCGTTTCTGAAGCCGTTCTGATCGGCGAGGATAGGAAGCTCAAACGCGTCGGCCGAGACGGTGCGCTCAAGCTCCACGTCCTCTTTGTCTATGAGCGTCAAGCCGGACCCTTGGACGAGGGCCTTGGGCGTTCGTTCCGTGACCTCAACTCTCAGAGAGGAGGGGAAGACCTTCCTGATGCGGGCCTCTTTGACCCAAACAAAGGTCCTGACCTGAGTTCTCAGACCATCGATGTCGCAAAGCAGAATGTTGCCCAGGTTCTTCCCTTCAAAGGCAAGATCGAGCTGCCGTTTCAAGGCCGGCCGATTACAGACGACCTGGACACTCCGGACGGCGAGCTTGTCCCATGAGATCAGAAAGAGGTAGGCCCGGCACAAGGAATAGGAGGTCCCGGCGAGGAGGAGGAAGAGAAGGGCGACGTGCTTCGCCCGCAGGGCGACCCGCTTGGGAGTTTTCTTGGCGCGGGGGGTCCCTTCGCCGCGCTGGAAGACCAACGGCTGGGCGAGGAAGGCGGGCCGGGCCTTGCTCGAAGCGACGGTCGGGTAGGATGCCATGGCTATATTCCCGCCTCCAGCTTTTCAATGATCCCGGGGATGGCGCGGGTGATGTTCCCGGCCCCGAGAACCAGAACGATATCGTTGGGCAGGGCCAGCTTCCCGACAAGACCGGGGACCTTCCCCAGGTCAGGCTCGAAAAAGGCCTCCTTGTGCCCGTATCGAAGGATCTCTTCGTAAAGCGTCTTGCCGGAGATTCCGGGGATGGGCGCCTCGCCTGCGGGATAGATCTCGGTCATAACGAGAACGTCGGCCTGGTTGAAGGCCGAAGCAAAGGCTTTCATCAGATGGGAAATCCGCGTGTAGCGGTGAGGTTGGAAGACGGCCATGACGCGCCGCTTCCAGCCGCGCTTGGCGGCTTCAAGTGTGGCCATGATCTCGGTCGGATGGTGAGCGTAGTCCTCGATGACCATGATGTCCCGGACGGTCTTTTTGAGTTCGAAACGCCGGCCCGTGCCGGTATAGCTTTCCAGGGCCTGGAAAATGGTCCCGGGCGGGATGTCCAGGTCCATGCCCACGGCCGTCGCGGCCAGGGCGTTCAGGATATTGTGCTTGCCGGGGACGTTGAGTTTCATTTCCCCCAGCCTCTTGCCCTGGTAAAAGATGTTCGAGGCGCTTGAGAACGCGTCGAAGCGGTAGTCCCTGGCGAAAATGTCGGATTGGGCGGTGAATCCGTAGGTAATGATCTTGCGCTCGATCTCAGGGATGATGCTCTGCAGGTTCGGATCGTCCAGACAGAGGACGACGGGACAGTAGAACGGGACCTTGTTGGCGAAGTTGATGAAGGTCCTTTTGATCTCCTCGACGTCCCTGTATTGGTCGAGGTGCTCTTCGTCGATATTGGTCAGGACGGCGATGAAAGGCGAAAGGTAAAGTAAGGACCGGTCGCTCTCGTCGGCCTCGGCGACGATGAAGTCGCCCTCTCCGAGCTTGGCGTTGGCCCCGATCGTGTTCAGACGGCCGCCCACGATGATCGTCGGATCGTAGCCGCCGGCCAGGAGCACGAGGGCGGTCATCCAGGTCGTCGATGTCTTGCCGTGCGCGCCGGCGACGACGATGCCGTACTTCATGCGCATGAGCTCCGCCAGCATCTCCGCGCGCGGGATGACGGGGATCTTCAGGGCCCGGGCCTTTCGGACCTCGACGTTGTCGTCATGGACCGCCGAGGAGACGACCACGACGTCGGCCTCGCGGACGTTTTCCGTTTTATGCCCGATAGCGATCCGGGCCCCGAGCCGGGCCAGGCGCTGGGTGGCCTCGTTCTCATGAAGGTCGGAGCCGGAAACGCCGTGACCGAGGTTGAGGAGGACCTCTGCGATCCCGTTCATCCCCGTACCGCCGATGCCGACCATATGGATGTGTTTGAGCTTGCGGTATCCTCTTTTGATCATGTTCCGATCTCCTAAGCCCTTCCCTCCATGAGCTGGAAGCACATCTCGGCAATTCTGTCCGCGGACCCGGGAGTCCGGAGCCCGGCGAGTCCATCCGCCATCCGGTCCAGGACCTCGGGATGAGCGAGGAGGTCAAGAATGTGCCGGGCCAGGACCTCCGGGGTCAGGTCCTTTTCCAGGATGACGTCCGCCCCCCCCGCCCTTTCCAGCTCACGGGCGTTCGGCTCCTGGTGGTTCTCCGAAGCTCCCGCGAAAGGAATGAGCAGCGCAGGCTTCCCGGACGCGATGAGTTCGGCACAGGTCGTGGCGCCCGCCCGGCTCACAATCAGATCGGACATTTGGAAACACGCGGCCATTTCCGAAAAATAGGGAGCGACCGTGGCATCGCCGAAACCATATTCTCGATAGGCTTTTTCGACCCATTCCCGATCATCCTTTCCCGTCTGATGGATAAGAACCGGAAGATCTCTTTTTCCCCGGAGCAAGGGGAGGGCCCCGGCGACCGCCCGGTTGAGGAAATGGGAACCCTGGCTGCCGCCGAAGACAAGCACGGTCGGCTTATCCCGCCCGGCCCTTCGCGGCATCGCATAAAATTCCTCGCGCACGGGGTTGCCCAGCCGGACGCCCTTCCCCCGGAAGCGGGGGAGCGAGCTTTCGAAGGCCACGACGGCCTTATCCACCCAGCGGGCGAGCATCCTGTTGGTGAATCCCGGCCGGACGTTCTGTTCGAGGATGAGGGTCGGCGTCCGCATCCAGGCGGCCGACAAGACGACCGGCCCCGAGCTGTAGCCCCCGACGCCGATGACCAGGGCCGGCCGGATCCGGGCGAGGATGACGAACGCCTGCAGGAAGGAGAAGGGGAGGAGGAAGAGGGCGCGGACACTTTTCAGCCCCCGTCCCTTCAGCCCTTCGATCCTCATGGGGATGAAATCGACGTCCTGTTCCGCCATGATCTTTTTTTCGATCTCCCGGTGGCCCCCGATATAGGTCATCCCGAGTGAAGGATCCTTTTCCCGGAGCTTGCGGCCGACGGCCAGCGCGGGATAGAGATGTCCCCCCGTCCCTCCTCCGCTGATCACGACGCGCCGGGGCTTCATGGTTTGACTCCGATGTCTCCCTTTTTCCGGGAGATGTTGAGGAGGATGCCTACGGCGGCCAAGTTGCAGACGAGGGCGGACCGCCCGTAGGAGATGAAGGGGAGGGGGATCCCGGTGGCCGGTCCGAGCCCCAGGACGACGCTGATATTGAGGAGGGCTTGAGCGGTGATGGCCAGCGTGATGCCCGCCGCGATCAGCTTATCGGCCGGGTTCGGCGTCCGGAAGGCGATCGCGAGTCCCCTCCACAGGAAGACGAAGAACAAAAAGAGGGTGAAGGTCGTTCCGACGAGCCCGGCTTCCTCGCCGATGATGGCGAAGATAAAGTCCGTATGGGCGAAGGGAAGAAAAAACAGCTTCTGAGTGCTCTGGCCGAGGCTAACTCCGAGCAGCCCTCCCGAGCCGACCGCCAGCTTGGACTGATTGACCTGGAAGTTCGTTCCCAGGGGGTCCTTGTCGGGCGAGATGAAGCTCTGGATCCGGCCCATCCGGTAATTGGCCTGGAAGAGATAGATGGTGAAAAGAACGGCGAAGATCCCGCCCAGGGTGGCGAAATACCTGAGCTTGACCCCTCCAAGAAAAAGCATCATGGCCGAGAGCCCGGCGATGAAGATGGCCGTGCTGAAGTTCGGCTCCTTCAGGATCAGGACGACGAAGAAGAAAAGAACTCCCATAGGCTGGAGCAGGGTCTTCCATTCATTGAGCTTGTCTTTTTTCGTTTCGCAGTAATAGGCGAAGAAGAGGACGAGGCTGATCTTGGCCAGCTCCGACGGCTGGAAGCGGATGCCGAAGAACTGGATCCAGCGGTTGGTATTCGCGACCGACGGCATGACGAAACACAGCATGAGGAGGAATGCCGAAAGCAGGAGAAGCCCGTAAACCGCGGCCGGCGCCTGGAATAAGGGCTTTCGGACCGACATGATGACGGCGGCCAGGATGAGACCGGCCACTGCCCCCATCAGCTGCTGAGCCAGGAAGTAGAGCGGTTGCCGGTATTTCACCCCGGCTAGGACGGCCGATGAGCTGAAGACCATGACGATCCCGATGACGAGAAGAAGAAGGGTCGCGACGAGCAGGGGCTTGTCGAAGCTGAAACGCCGGAAGCTCTCCATGGTCCTTCCCCTATCTCCTTTCCATTTTTCGGCCGAGGCTTTTCACCTCGCGCTTGAAGGTCCGTCCCCGTTCCTCGAAGTTGTTGAACATGTCCCACGACGTGCAGGCCGGGGCCAGGAGCACGACGTCCCCGGGCGAGGCCGCCTCGAATCCTTTCCGGACGAGCTCCTTGAAAGTCGCGGCCGTTTCGAGCGGGACTGTCCCCTCGACGGCGGCCCGGATCTTCCCGGCCGCCTGCCCGATGAGCAGGACCTTCCGGACCTTCTTTTCCAAAGGCTTTCGGAGGAGCGTGAAGTCGCTGCCCTTGTCTTTGCCGCCCAGGATCAGGACGATCTTTCTATCGAAACTTTCCAGGGCCTTGATGGCGGCGGCCACGGTCGTGGCCTTGGAGTCGTTGACGAAACGGACGCCTTTGATGGTCAGGACGTTCTCCAGCCTGTGTTCCAGTCCCTTGAACTCTTTGATCGTCGCCCGCATCCTGCCCGGAGGGACGCCGAAGAGATGTCCGACGAGGGCGGCGGCCATGACATTTTCCAAGTTGTGAAGGCCCGGGAGCCGGACCTCCGAAGCCTTCATGAGGGGCGTTTCGGCCAGGTCCCGGATAACGATCCGGCCGTCCTGGAGGAAACACCCATTGGCCACCTTCCTCCTCCGGCTGAACGCGTAGACCTTCGACCTCGCTTCCGACCGCAGGGCCCAGACCACGGCATCGTCCCGGTTGAGGATGGCGGCATCGCCCTTGACTTGGGCGAGGACGAGCTTCTTCTTGGCCGCGCGATAATTTTCGAAGGATCCGTGCCAGTCCAGGTGGTTCAAGGAAATGTTGAGGAACGCCGAGACCGCGACTTTGAAATCCCGGATGGCGTCGAGCTGGAAACTCGAAATTTCGGTGACATAGATGTCGTCGTCCCGGCTTCTGTCCGCGAACGAGATGAGCGGGGTTCCGATATTGCCGGCGGCGAACGCGCGGAGGCCGGAGTCCTTGAGGATCATATGGGCGAGGGTCGTCGTCGTGGATTTGCCGTTCGATCCGGTGATCCCGACGATCCGCCCCTTGAGGAAGGCGTAAGCCAGCTCGATCTCCGAAATCACGAGGACTCCTTTTTCCGCCGCGGCGCCCGCTTCGTAGAGAGGGGGAACGCCCGGACTCAGCACGACGAGGTCGGCGCTCAAGAAAGTTTCGAGCTTATGGCCGCCCGTCTCGAACTTGACGCCCCGGTCCCTCAGAAGGGCGGCTTCCCGGCCCAAAGCTTTCAGGGTCTTTTTCTCGGTGACCCGGACGCGTGCCCCCCGGCGGAGGAGGAAACGGCACAGGGCTTCCCCCGTTCTCGCGAATCCCACGACCAGGACCTTCTTATCTTTCAATTCCATGATCATCTCAGTTTCAATGTCGTCAAGCTGAAGAGCGCGAAGACGATGGCCAGGATCCAGAAGCGGATGACGACCTTCTCCTCGGGCCAGCCCATCAGCTCGAAGTGATGGTGTAGGGGAGCCATCTTGAAGACGCGTTTTCCTCCGCTCAGCTTGAAATAGGAGACCTGGAGGAGGACCGAAAGCGCCTCCAGGATGAAGACACCGGCCACGAAGAAGAGCAGAAACTCCTGCTTGATGAGGATGGCGATGAGACCCAGGGTCCCGCCGAGGGACAGGGCCCCCACGTCCCCCATGAAGACTTGGGCCGGGTGGCAGTTGAACCACAGGAAGCCCAGACAGGCCCCGGCCAAAGCGCCGGCGAAGACCGTCAGCTCAGCGGCCGAGCTGACGTAAGCGATGCCGAGGTAATTCGACCATTTGATGTTTCCCACGATGTAGGTAAGTGCGGTCAGGGCCGTCGCGCTGAAGAAGGTCAGGCCGATGGCCAGACCGTCCAGCCCGTCGGCAAGGTTGACCGCATTGGACGAGCCGACCAGGATGAAGACGATCCAGGGCAGGTAGAACCAGCCCAAATAAGCCGTCCAGTCCTTGACGAACGGCAGGGAGATGTCGAGGCTGAACTTCTTCGAGAGCCCCAGCCCGATGAGGGCGAGGCCGATCAAGGCCGATAGGAGGAACTGGAGGGCGATCTTTTGGCGGCTGGAAAGGCCCAGGGAGCGTTTCTTCCGGACCTTGAGGACGTCATCCATGAAGCCGACGGCCCCGAAAAAGACCATCGCGCCCATGGCCAGCCAGATATAGATGTCGTCAAAGTTCCCCCAGAGAAGGGTCGGGAAAACCGTGGCGGCGATGATCAGGATCCCTCCCATGGACGGGGTGCCTTTCTTGGCGAAGTGGGATTGCGGCCCTTCGGCCCGGATCTCCTGGCCGATCTGGCGCTTCTTGAGGAAGCGGATGAGCCAGGGCCCGAGGATAAGACTGAGGAGCAGGGCGGTAAGTCCGGCCAGGGCCGTGCGTACCGTGATGTAGCGGAATACTTTGAAGAAAAAAAAGTACTTCCGGAGCGGGACGAGCAGCCAGTAAAGCACGATCTACTCCTTGATCCTTTCCTTGAGGGCCTCAACGATCCTTTCCATCCTCACGCTCCTCGACCCTTTCACCAAGACCAGGTCGTTCGCCCGGAGGTGGGGAACGATGTCTCCGGCCGCTTTGATGGAGTCGGAGAAGGACAGGATTCGCGCCCGGTCCATTCCCGCGGCCGCCGCCCCCTCGGCCATGCGCCTGGCGAGGGGGCCGACCGTGACCAGGAGGTCCCATCCCGAACGGGCGGCCGTCCGTCCGGCCGCGGCGTGGAACTCTCCTTCTTTTTCTCCGAGCTCGAGCATGTCTCCGAGCACGGCGACCCTCCTCGGCGCGGGGAGGAGGGCCAGGGTTTTCAGGGCCGCATCCAAGGCTCCGGGGTTGGAATTGTACGAATCGTCGACGAGCCGGATGCCCTTCCCGAGCAGGATCAGGGTCCCTCTCATCGCATAAGGCTTAAGCGAAGGCGCTTTCGAGATCACTGCTTCCATGGGCAAGGACATGGCATAGGCCGCGGCCGCGGCCGCCAGGAAATCGTCGACGAAGCTCTCGTAGATGAATGGGAGGTCGATCGCGGTTCCCTCGCGACCGTATGTCAATTCGAGGCTCAATCCGTCATAGCCTCTGTGCCGGATATTCGAAGCGCTGACATCGCAGGCGAGGGAGCGGCCGAAAAGCACCCGCCGTCCTTTCCAGGAGGCGGCGATCCCGGCGACCAGTGGGTCGTCGCCGTTGAGGACGGCCGTTCCGCCGGCCTTCGTCCCATCCAGTATCTCCTTCTTGGCCAGAGCGATCTCTTTCATGCCGCCGAAGAACTGGAGATGGACGGGATGGATATTGATGATGACGGAGACGTCGGGCGGCGCGATCCGGGTCAACCCGGCGATCTCGCCCGGGACGTTCATGCCCATCTCGAGCACCGCCACCTGGTGTCCTTTTTCGAGTTTCAGGAGGGAAAGGGCGAGACCGAGGCGGTTGTTGAAGTTCTTCTCCGATTTCAGGACGGAGTATTCGGCGGACAGGATCTCCGCCGTGAATTCCTTGGTGGTCGTCTTGCCCACACTGCCCGTGATCCCGACGACCGGGACGGGAGTGTCGGCAAGGACGCTCTTGGCCAGGTCCTGGAGCGCCTGGACGGTGTCCTCAACCCGGACCAGGGCGAAATCCTTTCCCGGCGCGGCGGTGTTCCGGGAAACGACGGCCCCGAGGGCTCCCTTCGCGGCGGCCTGCGGGATGAAGTCATGTCCGTCCCTGTTCCCCACGAGTGCGAAAAAGAGATCGCCCTCCCTGGCGAGCCGGGAATCGATGGAGTACCCCCGGAATATGAGTGAGGGGGAACCTTGGAGGACCCGGCCCTTCACCCTTCGGGCCAGCTCTTCCAAACGGATCTCGGCCACGTTTAGGTCCTTCCCATTTCTTCGACGAGGGCCTTGATGACTTCGATATCGTTAAAAGGGATGGTCTTATCGCTGAAGATCTGGTAGTCCTCGTGGCCTTTCCCGGCGACCAGGACGTAATCGCCCTTCCGGCTGAGGGCCAGGGCCCTCCGGATGGCCTCCCTCCTGTCGGGGACGATCTCGTAATTCTTCGTCCCGTTCTTCTCGAACCCTTTTTCGATGCCGGCGATGATCCGGAGCGGGTCCTCCGAACGGGGGTTATCGGAGGTCAGGATGGACCAGTCGGCCAGTCGCGCCGCCACGTCGCCCATCCTCTCCCTTTTTTCCGTGTCCCGGTTCCCGCCCGCCCCGAAGACCAAAATGATCCGTCTCGGCTTCAGGTCCCGGACGGTCTCCAACAGGTAACCGAGGGCATTGTCCGTGTGGGCGTAGTCGACGACGATCCGGACCCCCAGTTTGTTCTCGACCCTTTCGAACCGACCCGGCACCCCCTGCAGGGCGGAGATTCCCCGAGCGATATCGCCGGGCTGGATGTTGAGGGCCAGGGCCGAAGCGGTCGAGGCCAGGATGTTGTAGAGGTTATGCCTGCCGACCAGCCCGGAAGTGAGGAGCATCTGCCCTCCCGGATAGCTGACCTGGGCTTCTATACCCTGATCGGAGAGTTTGTAGCGCTCGGCGCGGACGATGGCCGCCGGTTCCAGGCCGTAGGTGATGGTCCGCATGGGGAGCTCGGAAACGAGTTTCTTTCCCCACGGGTCGTCCATATTGACGACCGACGCCACCCGTTTGTGGTTCATGAGGAAGAGCTTCTTCTTGGCCTCAAAGTAGTTCTCCATTGAACGGTGGTAATCCATATGTTCGCCGCTCAGGTTTGTAAAGACGGCCACGTCGAAGCTCACCCCCCAGACGCGTTTTTGCTCGAGGGCGTGGGATGAGACTTCCATCAGGCAGTGGGAGGCGCCCGCTTCGACCATCTCGCTCAGCATCCTCTGCAAGTCCGGTGCCTCGGGCGTTGTTCTTGCGGCCTTGACCCGGAACCCGGGCCCGCGGTAATCGATGGTCCCGATGACGGCTGGAGTGGAGCCGGCGGCCTTGAGGATCTCCTCCAGGATATAGGTGATCGTCGTCTTGCCCTTGGTACCGGTCACCCCGATGACCTTGAGCTTCAAGGACGGGCGGCCGTAGAGATTCGCGGCGGCGAGGGCCATGGTTTCCCGGGCGTCAGCGACCCGGACCCAGGGGATGCTGAGGGACTGGGGCCGCGGCCACTCGGAGAGAACGACGGCGGCGCCCCCGGCTTCGGCCTCGAAGACGAAATCCATGCCGTCGCTCTTTTCGCCCTTCAGGGCGGTAAAGAGGGTGCCCGGCCGGACATCTTTGGACGAGTAGGAGATACCCAGGATCTCTTCCATCCCGCTCGCGTCCGAGGACAGGACGACGGCTTCCTTGAGGACATCCTGGAGTCTCATGGCCGGCTCGCTTTCGCCATTTTCGCGGTGACCAGGATTTCAGCCTTCGGCTTCGGGGCCGCACAGAGGTATCGGAGGACACGGGCCGAAATGTCTCGGAACACGGGAGCGGCCACCTGGCCGCCGTATTGCATCAGGCCCTTGGGCTCGTCGAGGACGATGATCATGGAAATGACCGGATCGTCGGCAGGGACGAAGCCCACGAACGAGGCCAGGTGTTTGGCGGAGGAATACCGGCCGAGATCCTCGTCGAACTTCTGGGCCGTCCCCGTCTTGCCGGCGATGTCGAAGCCCTCAAGCCTGGCGGGCAGGCCCGTCCCTTCTTCGACGACACGCTTAAAGATCTCCGCCAGCTCCGCGGCCGTTCCTTCGGAAAGGACTTTCAGAGGCACTTGGTTCCCCGGGATCGAAAGCCCGCGGACCCCGGCGCTGAGGGAGATGGAAGGCCGGATGAGCCGGCCGCGCGTGGCGAACACATTCATGGCTCTGAGGACCTGGACGGCCGTGACCGAGATCTCATAACCTATGGCGATGCGCAGCGAAGATTTCTTCCAGCTCGACAAGGGGCGACAGATCCCATACTCCTCGCCGGGGAGGTCGATCCCGGTCCGCTCGCCGAAGTGGAACGCCTTGATCATCTGGTAGAGGTTCTGCTCGCCGATCTCCTGGGCGATCTTGATGGCTCCGACGTTGGAGGACTCGATGAACACCTCGGGGAAAGACAGGATTCCCAGGCGTTTGTGGTCCCGGACGAGACTTCCACCGACGGAGATGAAACCCTTGCGGCAGTCGTAGGCTTCACCGAGCCCGACCCTGCCCAGCTCCCGGGCGGCCGCGGCAGTGATGATTTTGAACGTTGATCCGGGCTCGAAGGTGTGTTGGATGGCCCTGTTCACGCCATCGCCCGGGACTGCGGGGGGATAATCGTTCGGGTCGTAGACCGGCCGGTTGGCGATCGCCAGAATCTCACCCGTTTTGGGGTCGGAGATGACGACGGTCCCCCAGTCGGCGCCGCAGGCGGCAATCGCCTTTTCGAGCTCGGTTTCGGCGATATACTGGATGGTCTCGTCGATTGTCAGGTACAAGTCGTTTCCGGGGACAGCCTCCTTGAGGGTCTCGAATTGATAGGACCTCCGCCGGGCGTCCCTCAGGATGAGCCGACGGCCCTTCTCGCCCTCGAGGAGCTTGTCGTATTGGAGCTCGACTCCCGCCAGCCCGTTATCGTCGATCCCGACTCCGCCCAGGATATGGGCGGCCAGGGTCCCCAGGGGGTAGGCCCTCTTGTTCTCATCCTGGAGGAAGATCCCTTTGATATTGAGGCTCATGAGCTTTCCGACCGATTCGGGATCGATCTTCCTCTTGATCCAGATGAACGTGTCCTTTTTCTGGAGCCTTGTCCGGATGCGGGACAGTTCCTTCTCCGAAAGCCCGAGCAGGCTCTTGAGCCGGTTGATCTGTTCCATCTGTTCTGTGGCGGACTCGCTTTTGAGCGGGGAAAAGAACACGGAGGACGCGGGGAGGCTCCGGGCCAGGATTTTTCCGTTCCGGTCGTAGATCGTCCCCCTCTTGGGAAGGACTTCCATGTCGGTCTGGCTCTGCTCCAGGACCTCGGCCTTGAGGCGGCCGTGGTTGAGGATCTGGAGGTGGACCAGTCGTCCGAAGGCCGCGACGAACCAGACCGCCAGGACCATAGCCAAGGCTGCGGCCCTCGGCCTCATCCCGTTCGAGAACAGGCCTCTCATGATCCCTTCTTCTCCCGCGGGATATCGACGCTTTCGTAGAGGACCTGCCCGGGCTTGGGATCGGTCAGACCAAGGCTCTCCCGGGCGATCCCCTCGACCCGGCGGAGGGAGAGAAGTGCCGCTTTTTTCGTCTCGAGCTTCTTGATCTCTTCCTTGATCCTCGCAGCCCGATCCTCCAGGCCGGCGATTTTATAACCCAGCTGAATGGCCTCGGACTGGTACAAAATGTAGAACGTGACGATGACGAGGAGGAGCAGGATGAACGCCGCGCCTAGGGCGATCTCTTTGGGGCTGTATTTTCTGTTGACCATTCAGGCCCTCTCCGCCGCCCTCAGCTTGGCCGAGCGCGCCCGTGAATTCGCCCTGACCTCCGCTTCGGAAGCCGTGACGGGTTTTCTGGTCAGAGCCTTCAACCGAGGGGTGTTCTCCCCGGACGCCGACAGGGCCGCGAACGTGCGCTTGATGATTCGATCTTCCAGGGAGTGGAAAGCGATGACAACGAACCGGGTCCCCGGTCGTGTCAGAAGCGTCATTCTTTCCAGGAATTCGACGAGACCTTCCAGCTCGCGGTTGATCTCGATCCTTAAGGCTTGGAACGCCTTGGCGGCGGGGTGGACCTTGCCCTTTTGCGGCCGCCACCGGTAGATCTCTTCGACGAGACAGCGGAGCTGGTCCGTGGTCTCAAAGGGCCGGAGCTTCCGCCGGGTGACGATCTCGCGGGCGAGTCTCCTCGTTTGAGGCAGCTCTCCGTATCGGCGGAACATCTCGTCGAGCTTGGACTCGGAGTATTTTTCCAGGATTTTGGCTGCGGTCGTCTTCATTCTCCGGTCCATGCGCATGTCGAGCGGCCCGGCTGCGTTGAAACTGAAACCGCGCTCCGGGGAATCGAGCTGGAAGGACGAGATGCCCAAGTCGAGAAGGACTCCCCGGACGGAGGCAAAGTCGATCTCGTCCTCGGGGAGATCCCTGAAGTCGGCGTGGAAGAGCCGGACCCGGTCCGCGTACTCGGCCAATCTTTTCCGAGCCTCTCGGAGCGAAGTTTCGTCGCGGTCGAAGCCCACGACCGAGGCCCCGGGATTTCTTCTCAGGATCTCAACAGAATGGCCTCCCAACCCGAACGTCCCGTCGATATACGTCCCCGCTCTTCCCGCGTCCAGGAACGCTAAAGCTTCTTCGAGCAGGACGGGAACGTGTCCATGGGTGATCATTCCCGCTTCCTTCGAGGGACCAACTGGGCGATGTTCTCGAAGTCCGCGTCCGTCAGAGGTTTCTCGTCGAGAGTCCCGTCCAGATTTTCCTTGTTCCAGACCTCGAGATGGTTGGAGAGGCCGATGACCTCGACCTCGTCCCGGAGCCCGGCCTTCTCCCGCAGGACCTGGCTTATCAAGATTCGACCCTTGGGATCGATCTCGTGCGTCGAGCCCTTCCTGTTGACGCGGAGCATGAACTTCCGGACGTCCGGACGGAGGTGCAGTGCGCCCTCGCTGGCGATGCCGACCATCTCCTCCCAAACGGAAAGGGGGTAGATCTGAATGGACTCATCGCTGAGGGATGTGATGAAGAGTTCTTTGCCGTAGACCGCCTCGATGGTCTCCCTGAATTTCTCGGGGATCTTGAATCGGCCGCTGGCATCGAACCGGGCCGTGTAGCTTCCGTTGAAAGAGCTGGTCATGGCGATTTATCCCAATTCATCCCGTTTCGTCCCGTTTTTAATAAAATATAAGGGAGAAAATACTAAAAGTCAAGCGAAATAAATGAGAAAAAATGAGGGAGGGGCGGACCGGGGGTTAGATCTCTTCCTCGTCCTTCTCGAATTCCTCGACGTCCGCGGGTTTCGGAAGCTCATCGAGGATCGATCTTGCGGCTTCGTAGTCCTCTTCCAGGACGAAGATCTTGATCTCGCCGAGCCCGTTCACCGAGAACGGATAGATGGAATGGAGGATGCGCCCTCTGAAAACGGAGCTGATGCCGTGGCTTTCGAGGAGGGCCTTGATGACATCGGCCTCGGTCTGCCCCCAGACGCTTTGGAGCTCCTTGAGCGGCCTTTCTTGTTCATGGGCCATGGCGGGTTTCCTTTTTCGAGGCGAAATAGTCGTCCAGGATCTTCCTGTGGTCGAAGGCCAGCGGGAACCGGACCTCATCCCGGGCAAAAACGCCGATCGCGCGGGCGTCATCCCGGGCCAGGGGCTCCCCCGATGCCTTGGCGATAAAGACCGTTGTGATCGTGTGCCCTCGCGGGTCCCGCCGCGGGTCGGAATACGTGTGGACCTGGCGGACGAGCTCGATGTCGAGGGACGTCTCCTCTTTGGCTTCCCGAACGGCCGCTTCCTCGAGAGATTCGCCGTAATCGACGAAGCCCCCGGGGAGGGCCCAGCCATAGGGAGGGTTCTTCCTCTCGATGAGCACGATGCCTTCACGGCCCCCGTCGTCCTTCATCTCAATGATGACATCGACCGTCGGGACGGGATTTCTGTGTTCGGCCATGAATTTCTATGTTTCTCTCCGGAGCTTAGCGCAAATCGGCGAGTTTCTCAAGTTTGTGTCCACGGCATTTTTTTCGTGTGAGAAGGAATTTTAGGCTCGGGGCGCGCCCTCCGACGGCCTCCTCCGGGTATCGCCCCTGTTAGGGGAAGTGCGAGCGGCCTGGAGCCGCCCTTGGCCCCCGGCCCCCGGGGAACCAGTCCCGTCGGTTCCCCCCATCGGATAAGCCGACGGGTCCCCCCTCTGCTACGGGGGCTTACGGGCGGCATCCAGTGCCGCCCGGTAAGAATTTGGTTGTTCCCCCATACCCCCCTTCCCGGACCGCCCTTCTCGGCGCCTTCAGAACTCGCGTGTCTGATGGCCGTCCTGGGAGGGCATAGGGAAGGGCCCTCCCAGGACGGCCATTTAAGGACGGTCCATCCCGTCCAAGCCCCCAGCCTATAGAAAGACACCTGTCCTCACGAAGTGACAGGC
>CAZSMW010000403.1:0-5041 GCA_964607985.1 uncultured Eubacteriales bacterium | reverse complement strand
GGCCTTCTGGAAGCACCGGGACCCGACGCCGAACTCCGCGGACAACGAATTCAAGACCGAGCACTATCGCCGCATCAATTATGCCAACCATTTTCTCGGCCGCGAAGCGCCGAAGCCCGGCTGGAAGACCGCACGCGGCCGGATCTACATCATCCTGGGCGAGCCGAACGACATCTCGAGGCTCCAGGGCAAGCAGGGGATCTACAACTGCGAGATCTGGTTCTACCAAGGCAAGACCGATCTGGGATTGCCCCCCGGTTTCAACGTCCTCTTCTACCAAGAAAACAACCAAGGGGAGTACAAGCTCTACAGCCCTTCGAATGACGGACCCCAGGCCCTCCTCGCGGGAGACATGGGTTCGCTCTCCGATTACACGGCTGCCTACAAAAAGCTCCAGGACATCGACCCTATGCTGGCCGGCGTCTCCATGTCCCTTATCCCCGGCGAGCAGTCGGGAGTATATGGCCGCCCCTCCTTGATCTCGGACATGATGATCCAGAAGATCGAAATGGCCCCCCAGAAGATGGTCGAAGAGAAATACGCCAGAAAGTTTTTGGAATACAAAGACCTGGTGGAGGTCGAATATACCGCCAACTACCTGGACAGCGATTCGATGATCAAAGTTCTGAAAGATCCGTCCGGGAACTATTTCATCCACTACATCATCGAGCCCAAGAAGCTTTCGGTCAATAACTATGAGAAAAAGTATTACACCACCCTGAAGCTCAACGGGAACGTGACGACCCTCGAAGGGAAACCCGTTTATCAATACGACAAGACGATCACCCTGGAAATGGACGAACAGCAGATGACGGAACGGAGCAACCAGCCCTTCGAAATCCATGACATGTTCCCTCTCGTCCCGGGCGATTACAAGCTCTTGATCCTGGTCAAGAACGAGGCCTCCAAGGAGTTTACCTCCGTGGAGCAGACTCTCCACATCCCCGCGGAAGTGACCGCCCTTCAAATGACGTCCCCCATCCTGGCCTACAAGGTCTTGCCGGTCGATCCTCCGACGAAGAAGCTCAAGCCCTTCCTCTTGGGCTCCCACCAGGTCTTCTGCCAGCCGGGCAGGATTTTCCTCCCCAAGGACACGCTCTCGGTGGCCTTCCAACTCTTGGGGCTCGAAGAGGACCTTAAACAGAAAGGCGAGGTGAGGTTCGCGTTCTTCAAAGATGAACAGCTTTTCAAGGAAAAAACGCGGAAGGCCGGCGAATACGCTGAGCTTCCGACGATCATCGAGGATTTTCCTCTGTCGGAGTTCCCCCCGGCCCACTACAGGGTCCAGGTCTCCTTCCTGGCGGATGGGGCCGAAGCGGTCTCGGCCAAGGACGAGTTCGATGTCTCCTTCGTTTCGGCCGTGCCTAGACCCTGGGTCTATTCACGCGTCCTTCCGGAAGCCGGCGATCCCCTCTACGCCCAGGTGATCGGACTCCAGCTCTTCAATCTGGGGAGGCTGGATGAGGCCCGTGTCTGCCTGGAAAGGGCGTTTCGCGCCAAGCCGGACTCTCAGGAGATCGCCTTCCAGCTGGCCCAGATAGACTTGTCCTTGAAACGGTTCGACAGGGTCGAGACTCTCCTGGCGCCGTTCCTAGCCGAAGAGAATACTCCGAGGTATGAGGTCCTCAACCTGGCCGGCAGGGCCGCCCAGGGAGCGGGGAAGCTCGAGAAAGCCATCGAGATCTTTGACCGATCGGTCTCCCATTACGGGGTCAATATCAATGTTTTGAACGCCATCGGAGATTGCTATTTCGGGCTCGGCAGGTATGAAGAGGCTCGGGCCGTATGGGAGAAATCCCTGGCCGCGAGCCCCGAGCAGCCGGAAGTTAAAAAGCGGCTCGAAACGCTCAAGAACAGGAGGACGTCATGATGAAAAAATTCATTAAAACACCTTGGGGCCGGCCGGCGCTCGCCGGACTGGTCTTGGTCCTCATCGGGTTCCCTCTGGTGCTCATGGCCCAGGAGGGCCTTGGGAGGGGACGGATAAGCGGCGACATCAAAGATGAGTTCGGGGCCCCCATCGAAGGCGCCCGCGTCTCCGCCCAACACCTGACGGCCGCCACCCTTATCGAGGGGACGTCGGACAAAAAGGGCCACTTCGCCATCGCCGGGTTCGGATCGGGCATGTGGAGGTTCACGGTCGTCAAGGAGGGTTATCTCACCCTGGTCAAGGAAATTGAGGTCCGCCAACTCAAGGCGAATCCTTCGTTGGACGTCGTGATGAAGAAGGTCACGGGAGTAGCCGCCCTGCAAACCGATAAATCCAGTCTCGCGGCTTTCGACCAGGGAAACGCCCTTATCGAAGAGGGCAAGTATGATGAGGCCATCAAGATCTTCGACGATTTCCTGGCCAAGTATCCCGAGGTCTATCAGACCCGTCTCAACATCGCCTCCGCCTGTTTGAAGAAGGGAGATCTGGTCAGGGCGGAAGCCGAGTTCAAGGCCGTCCTGGAAATGGCCGTTCCCGCCCAAGCGGACGCGAAGCAGGACAAACCCTCGGCCATCCGCGCTCTCTCGGGGCTGGGGGAGATGGCCCTGAGAAAAGGGGATTTCGACTCGGCCCAGAAGAATTTCACCCAGGCCCTTCAGATCTCGCCCGAGGACGAGGCTGCGGCCTACAACGTCGGCGAGATCTTCTTCTCCAACCAGAAGCTCGATGAAGCCATCCAGTATTTCGAGATGGCGATCCAGATCAAGAGCACCTGGCCCAAGCCCTACTACAGGCTCGGCCTTGTCTATCTGAACAAGGGAGATTTTCCCAAGGCCATCGAGAACTTGAACAAGTTCGTCGAGCTCGATCCCCAGAACCCCGAAGTGCCGAACGTCAAGAACACCATCGCCGCGATCGAGAAGATGAAGAAATAGCGGACGACCGGATGAACAGATCACTGACCACTCTCTGCCTGACGGCCGCGGCCCTGACGGTGCTTTTAGCCTCCGTGTCCTGCAGGAAGGACGCGGGAATGCCGCAGGAACAAACTCAAATAAAAGGACAATCGATGATGGAAGTTAAGAGAGAACCGTTTGGCGTCCTATCCGATGGAACCGCGGTCGAGCTTTACACCCTGACGAACGACAAGGGCTTGAAGGCCAGGCTGACGACCTACGGCGCCATCCTGGTCTCGCTCGAGGTCCCTGACAGGAACGGTACGCCGGGCGACATCACCCTCGGCTACGATTCTCTTGACGGCTACCTTGTGGCGAGTCCTTATTTCGGCGCCATCGTGGGCCGATATGGAAACCGGATCGCCAAGGGCAGGTTCATCCTCGACGGTGTCGGATACAAGTTGGCCAACAACAATGGAATCAATCATTTGCACGGCGGTATTAAAGGTTTCGACAAGGTTGTCTGGGCGGCCAAACAGGTAAAGGTAGCAAATGCGGTCGGCGTCCGGTTTAGCTACTTGAGCCGCGACGGCGAGGAAGGCTACCCGGGCAACCTGAGGCTCGTCGTCACGTATTCTTTGACCAATGACAACGAGCTCATGATTTCTTATGAAGCCGAGACCGACAAGGCGACCCCGATCAACCTGACCCACCACAGCTACTTCAATCTGGCCGGACAGGGCGACGTTCTGGGCCACGTGATTACAATTTACGCGGACAAGTTCACGCCTGTGGACGAAGGTCTCATTCCGACGGGCGAGGTCCTGGACGTCAAGGGAACTCCCATGGATTTCACGACGCCGGCGGCCATCGGGTCCCGGATCGCCCAGGTCAAGGGCGGCTACGATCACAACTACGTCCTGAGGAGCGGCGGCGCCGCCCTGGCCCTCGCGGCCGGAGTCTATGAGCCTGTGACGGGACGCCTGATGGAGATCTCCACGACCGAGCCTGGGATCCAGTTCTACTCCGGGAACTTCCTGGACGGGACGATCGCAGGCAAGGGCGGCCATGTCTATCCCGTGCACGGCGGCTTTTGCCTCGAGACCCAGCACTTCCCGGATTCCCCGAACCAGCCGGGTTTTCCATCGACGATCCTGAGGCCCGGACAGAAGCTCACCAGCCTGACGGTCCACAAATTCTCGACGAAGTGAATCTGTCGAGGGCATGGGGAAGGGCTTTGCTCCCTGCTCCGATCAAGAAACGCCTGAGAATCACGTCCTTCTCGGCTCCTCCGGCCCAAGACTCCAGGCTAATCTAATGAGCTAAAGGAAACCCATCCTCGGAGCCTTGGGCCGTCGAAGGCCATCAGACACGCGAGTTCTGAAGGCGCCGAGAAGGGCGGTTCGGGAACGGCGTTAAAAACCTGAAGGGGGAGCGAGGGCCGTCCCGTCCAAGCCCCCAACCCACATTAAACGTAAGAGAACATTTTCTTTTTTATATTGCTTGACTTGCTAACTGATATGTGATATATTACAAACATTGAGAGGCACGAAACTTTGAAAGGGACTATATTCGACGTCAAGCGTTTCGCCATCCACGATGGACCGGGCATCCGGACGACTATCTTCTTCAAGGGCTGCCCCCTTCACTGTCTCTGGTGTCATAACCCCGAGGGGATCGAAACGCGCTTCGAGCTGATGCCCATTCCGAGGCTATGCGCCGCGGATTGCACAGAGTGTTTGAAGGTCTGCCCCGGCGGCGCTCTAGCCAAAAAAGACGGCCGGATCGCCTTCCAACGGGCCGTCCGCGGGGACGCTCTTTGCTCCCGCTGCGCCGATGCTTGTGTCTACGACGCTCTTCGGCTTGTGGGCAAGCGGGTCACCGTTGAGGACCTCGTCACCGAGGTCGAGAAGGACCTGATCTTCTACGAGCAGTCGGGAGGCGGGGTCACCTTCTCCGGAGGCGAACCGCTGCACCAGCCCGAGTTTCTTGCGAACCTCGTCGACGCGCTCAAGGCCAAGCGGCTCCACCTCGCCTTGGACACGTCGGGACTCGCGCCTTGGGAAGTCCTGGACGGGATCGCCCGGAAGTGTGACCTCATCCTTTATGACCTCAAGATCATGGATGACGTCAAGCACAGGAAATACACGGGGGTTTCAAACCGTCTCATCCTTGACAACCTGAAGAGGCTGGCCTCCCTCGGGAAGGAGATCTG
>CAZSMW010000402.1:0-2067 GCA_964607985.1 uncultured Eubacteriales bacterium | reverse complement strand
CAACTACGGGGGAGTTCCAGCTTTCTTTATCTCTAAGAATGACCTGATCAAGAACAAGCTTTCCTTGAAGAGACCACAGGATCTGGTCGATGTCCGGCGGCTAAGAGAGATCTGAAAAGGGGGTCGGCCATGAATCGAACGATCCGATTCACTTTGAACGGCAAACCCGTGAGCCTGTCCGCCGACGGAGACCGCATGCTCCTTTGGGTCCTCCGGACGGACCTCGGGCTGACCGGGACGAAGTTCGGCTGCGGGGAGGGCTTCTGCGGCGCCTGCACGGTCATCGTCGATGGCGAGCCCGTGCGCTCCTGTCAGTACGCGCTGAGGGACGTCGAGGGGAAAAAGGTCCTGACGATCGAAGGACTGGCCAAGGGCGGACGGCTGCACCCGTTGCAGGAGGCCTTCATTAAACATGACGCCGTCCAATGCGGCTACTGCACTCCGGGCATGGTCCTCGCAGCTTACAGCCTGCTCCTCAAATACCCGAAACCCGGCGAGAACGATATCCGGGACGCCCTCGAGGGAAACTTCTGCCGGTGCGGGGCCCACAACCGCATCCTCCGGGCGGTCCGGGACGCGGCCGGGACCATGGAAGGAGCCCGTCATGAAAAAAGATGAGCTCGATGAATTTGTAAGGGACTCCTCCATCGGACGCCGGGACTTCATGAAGCTCGTGGGCGGCGGGATCGTCGTCGCGGTTTCCCTCGGCGAAGCTTCCATCCTTCAGGAAGGCGGCCAGCGCAGGGGTATCAACTATCCCGAAGACTTCAACGCCTACCTCCGGATCGGAGAGGACGGCCGCGTCGCCTGCTTCACCGGCAAGATCGAGATGGGCCAGGGGGTGCACAGCTCGCTCGCGCAGATGCTGGCCGATGAGCTGGACGTCCCGATCGATTCCGTTGACATGGTCATGGGCGACACCGATCTTTGCCCTTATGACATGGGCACGTTCGGCTCCATGACCACCCGCTACTTTGGGCCGGCCCTGCGGGCCGCCGCGGCAGAGGCCCGGGGCGTCCTGCTCGAGCTGGCCGCAGAGAAGCTCAAGGCGCCGGCGGACCGGCTGGCCGTCAAGGACGGTGTCGTTATCGAAAAGGGCCGCCCCGCGAACAAAGTGACCTACGCAGAGCTCGCGGCCGGGAAGAGAATCGAAAGACACCTCGTCCCCAAGCCCTCTCCCAAGCCGGTCGCGGAGTGGGCGGTCATGGGCAAACCGTTCCTCCACCGCGACGCGCGCGACAAGGTCACCGGAAAGGCCGTCTTCGCGGGCGACGTCCGTTTACCGGGGATGCTCTATGCCAAGGTCCTCCGGCCGCCCGCCCACGGTGCCTTGCTGAAGAAGCTCGACGCGTCGGAAGCCGGAAAGATCTCCGGGGTCACGGTCATCCAGGACGGCGATCTCGTCGCCGTCCTTCACGAGCACCCGGACGCCGCGGAGAATGCCCTCGCCCTGCTCAAAACCGAATACGACATTCCGGAAACGAAGCTCGATGATAAGACGATCTTCGAACATCTCCTCGCCGTCGCGCCCGAGGCGCGGGTCGTCGCCCAAGGCGGCGACCTCAAGCAGGGGGAGTCGCTCGCCGCGACAATCTTTGATGAGACCTATCTCAACGGCTACGTCGCCCACGCGGCCATAGAAACCCACACCGCTACAGCCAAGGTCGAGGGAGATAAGGCCACAGTCTGGCCTTCGACCCAGGCGCCTTTCCGGGCCAAGGACGAGATCGCCCAGGCGCTGGGTCTGCCCCCCCAAAACGTCCGGATCATCACACCCTTTGTCGGGGGCGGGTTCGGTGGCAAGACCGTGAACAGGCAGGCCGTCCAGGCCGCGCGGCTGGCCAAACTCACCGGGACGCCCGTCCAGGTCGCCTGGAGCCGGGCCGACGAGTTCTTCAACGATACCTTCCGGCCGGCGGCCGTCGTGAAGATACGCTCCGGAACCGACGCCCAGGGAAAGATCGTCCTCTGGGACTACGACGTTTATTTCGCCGGGGACAGGAGCTCGGCCCAGTTCTACGACATCCCCCATCACCGGACGGCCTCGCGCGGCGAGTGGGGCGGCGG
>CAZSMW010000401.1:0-2758 GCA_964607985.1 uncultured Eubacteriales bacterium | reverse complement strand
GTCTTGATTTTCCGCCACCTTTCCTCTTCCAGGATGGTGATCTCGTCGTCGAGGCTCCGTTTCAGCTTGGCGATCTCGTCCTTCTCGATGAGTTTCGCGCGGGGCCCCTTTTCGGCCCCTCGTCGGGAAAATACCCTCACGTCGATGACAGTGCCTTCGACACCCGGTGAGCAGGATAGGGAGGCGTCCTTGACGTCAAGGGCCTTCTCCCCGAAGATGGCCTTGAGAAGTTTTTCCTCGGGAGACAGTTGGGTCTCTCCCTTGGGGGCCACCTTGCCGACGAGGATGTCGCCGGACTTGACCTGGGCGCCGATGCGGACGATGCCGTTCTCGTCCAGGTTCCGGAGCAGGTTCTCGGGAACGTTGGGGATATCGCGGGTGATCTCTTCCTGCCCGAGCTTCGTATCCCGGGCCTCGATGGTCTCCTCCACGATATGGATGGAACTGAAGATGTCCTGCTTGATGAGCTTCTCGCTGACGATGATCGCGTCCTCAAAGTTGTAGCCCCTCCAGGGCATGAAGGCGCAGAGGACGTTCCGGCCGAGCGAGAGCTCGCCCCTATCCGTGCAGGAGGAATCGGCGAGGACCTGCCCCTTCTCGACCCTGTCGCCCCGGCGGACGATGGGCCGGTGGTTGATGCAGGTGTTCTGGTTTGTCCGGAGGAACTTGGTCATCTGGTAAAGGTCGATCCCGACCTCGTAGTCCCGGGAGTTATCCTTCTCGTCGACCCGGATGAGGATGCGCTCGGCGTCCACGAACTCGACCACCCCGGCCCGCTTGCAGACGACGACGTCGCCCGACCCTTTGGCCACGAGGTGTTCGATGCCCGTGCCCACCAGCGGGGCCTCGGGCCTCAGCAGAGGCACGGCCTGGCGCTGCATGTTGGACCCCATCAGGGCCCGGTTGGCGTCATCGTGCTCCAGGAAAGGAATCAGGGCGGCGGACAGGGAAACCAGCTGCTTGGGCGAAACGTCGATATAATGGATACGGTCCTTGGGGATGAGCTTGAAGTTCCCGGCCTCGCGCGCGCTGATGAGGTCCTTCGTAAACCGGCCTTTATCGTCGACGTCCGCGTTGGCCTGGGCGATGTTGTAATTTTCTTCTTCCCAGGCCGTAAGGTAGAAACAATAGGGCTCGAGAAAGGGCATCAGTTTGCCCCTGGCTCCCTTGAGCGGCTCTAGGACCTTGAAGATCTCATCCTGTTCGACGATGTCACCGACCTTGTAAGAGCTGCTCCCCGGGTGGAGGACCTTGACATAATCGATAATCCGGGCGTTCTTGACCTTGCGGTAGGGGGTCTCGACGAAGCCGTAATCGTTGACGCGGGCATAGCAGCTGAGGGAGGAGATCAGTCCGATATTTGGACCTTCAGGGGTCTCAACCGGGCAGATCCGGCCGTAGTGCGAGGCCTGAATGTCCCGGACCTCGAATCCCGCCCTTTCGCGGCTCAGACCGCCGGGCCCCAGGGCGCTCAGCCTGCGCTTATGGGTGATCTCAGCCAGGCTGTTGATCTGGTCCATGAACTGGGAGAGCTGGGAGCTTCCGAAGAACTCCTTGAGGGCCGCGATGACCGGCTTGGAGTTGATCAGGTCCTGGGGCATGGCCGCCGCCAGGTCCGCGGTGACCGTCATCTTCTCCTTGATGGTCCGCTCCATGCGGGTCAGGCCGATCCGGAAGGCGTTCTCGACAAGCTCGCCGACCGAACGGACGCGGCGGTTCCCCAGGTGGTCGATGTTGTCGACCGAGCCCTCGCCGATCCGGAGGGCGAGCAGGTATTTGATGACCTCGACATAATCGAGCGGCGAAAGCGTTTTTTCTTCAAGGGAGGTTTCCAGCTTGAACTTGATGTTGAACTTTAGGCGGCCGATGCGGGAGAAATTGTACTTCTGCGGATTGAAGAACAGGCTGTGGAAGAGGTTGTGGGCGCTCTCCATGGTATGCGGCTCACCGGGCCGGAGCTTCCGGTAGATTTCCCCCAAGGCCTGGCTCGTGTCCTTACGGAGGTCCTTCTTCAAGGTGTTGACGACGATGATGCCGGCTTTGTCTTCTTCGGGGAAGAAGATCTCGAAAGGCTCGGGACGACCGGAGAGGAGATCGAGCTGGATCTCATTGATCTCCTCATTGACCCGGACCTTCCCCTTGATGGCGACCATGGAATAGGCGCCTTGGAGTTCCTTTTTAACCAGCGGAATCCTGGTGATCCCGGCGTCTTTGAGGGCCTTGAGAGATTCCGGGGTGATTTTTTTCTTAGCTGGAGCGAGGACCTTCCTCGATTTGGTGTCGGTCACGTCCTCAGCCGCTGTTTTGCCGACCAGGCAGTCGGAGACTTCCCAGTAAAGCTTTCCTTCATCGGGGATGACCTTGTAGATCTTGTAGAAGAGCCGGAGGATATCCTCGTCCGAACCGAAGCCCAGGGCCCTCAGGAAGACCGAGGCCAGAAACTTTTTTTTGCGGTCCAGCCTGACGAAAAGGTTGTTCTTGGCGTCGTACTCGAACTCGACCCAAGCGCCGCGGTAGGGAATGATCTTGCCGATGTAGAAGCCCTTTGTCTCGCCCTGCCTGAAGAAGACGCCGGGCGACCGCTGGAGCTGACTGACGACGACCCTTTCGATGCCGTTGAAGATGAACGTGCCCTTTTCGGTCATCAGAGGGATGTCCCCGAAGTAGACCTCCTGCTGCTTGATGTGTCTGAGGCGTTTTGTCTTCGTGACAGCGTCTTTCTCCCAGGAGACGAGCTGCACCTTGAGCTTCAAAGGCA
>CAZSMW010000400.1:0-5286 GCA_964607985.1 uncultured Eubacteriales bacterium | reverse complement strand
TCTCTACTACATCTCCGCCCGGGAGGGCGACATCTACAGCGAGGACCTCCTCAAGCGGGACTTCCGTATCCTCTGGTCCACCGGGTTCTTCGCCGACCTCCGGATCGAGCAGGCGGAGGGCGAGAAGGGGAAGGTCGTCCGGATCGTCGTCGTGGAGAACCCCGTCATCAAATCCGTGGCCTACAAGACGGGCAAGAAGGTCAAGGAAGACGACATCGTCAACAAGCTCAAGGAGAAGGACGAGTACATCCTGCCCTACTCTTATTACAGCCCTGCCAAGGTCCAGAAGATCAAGCGGACGATCGACGACCTCCTCGCGGAGAAGGGGCTCCAAGCCGCCAAGATCGATACCGAAGTCGCTAAGAAGGGCAAGAACGAAGTCGATCTCCTGTTCAAGATCGATGAGGGCCCCAAGGTCCGCGTCGGCCAGGTCGTCTTCGAAGGGAGGACCAAACTGCCCGAGAGCTTCCTCCGTGAGGCCATGAAGGACAACAAGACGCACAACCTTCTCTCCTGGGTCGGCGGCAAGGATGCCTTCAAACAAAGCAAGATCCCCGACGACATGGCGCTCATCAAGAAGAAGTTCCAGGAGAACGGCTATATGGAGGCCACGGTCGGTGAGCCCAGGATCGAGGAGTTCCAGAAACGGACGATCTTTTTCAGGACGCAGAAGATGATGAGGATCGTCATCCCCGTCAACGCCGGCTACCTCTACCGTGTGGGTGAGATCAAGGTCGAGGGCAATAAGGCGGTCAATGGAAAGTACTTGAGGAGCCTGGTCAAACTCGAAAAGGGCCAGGTCTACAGCACCCAGATCAGGGAAAAGGCCATTGAGAAGATGGGGGAGACTTACCGCGACGGCGGTTATCTCTACGCCCAGGTCGCTCCTGTCGAGAACATGGATCCCAAGAACAAGATCATCAACGTCACCTTCAACATCTACGAAGGCGAGGTCGCTTTCCTCCACAGGGTCGAGTTCAGGGGCAACATTTATACCAAGGACAAGGTCATCCGCCGGGAGATGCTCCTCCGGGAGGGGGACCGGTTCAGCCTGGCCTATTTTAAGGACAGCATCCTCCGCATCAAGCAGCTGGGCCTGGTCGACCTGGAGAAGGAACCCGACATCAAGCCAAATCCCGAGGACCCCACCCAGATCGACGTCCAAGTCAACGTCAAAGAGCTGCAGAGGAATAACATCCAGTTCACCGCGGGCTACAGCGGCTATGAAGGCACGTTCGTCGCCTTGAGCTACTCGACTGTCAATTTCCTGGGCGCGGGGGAGAACCTGGAATTCATGGTCCAGCAGGGGAAGAGGGTCAAGAACTACAGCTTCGGTTTCACCGAGCCCTACCTCTTCGACCAGCCGATCACCCTGGGGTTCAACGTGCACGACCGCAGGATCAATTATCCCTATCTATACGATCAGAAGAGCAGGGGGATCGATCTGACGCTGGGCGCCAGGCTCATCGAATACTGGCGGGCCAACCTCACGTACAGCTATCAGAACATCGATGTTTCCCTCCCCAAAGACACCCAAGGCTCGACCAACCCGACTAACCCATACAACAACCCCATCTACTCTTCCATGTACGGCTTGGGGAAATACAACATGAGCTCGATCGAGCCGCTCCTCTACCGGTCCACGGTCGACAGCCCGCTGACCCCGACCCGGGGGACGATGTATTCCCTCTCGTTCAAGTTCGCGGGCTCCTTCCTGGGGGGCGAGATCAGCCTTTATCGGCCGAGATTCGAGGTCTCCCGCTTCCAGCCGTTCATCGCCAACCATGTGATCGGCATCCACCTGGAATACCAGTATGTCAAGGCAATCAAGGGGTCCCAGGTTCCGTTCTGGGAGAAGTTCTACCTTGGGGGCGAGCGTTCGGTCCGGGGCTATGAGATCTATACCATCGGCCCTCGGAGTGCGAACAACACGATCATCGGCGGTGACAAGTCGCTTGTCTTTAACGCGGAATATATCATTCCCATCGGCGGGCCCCTCAACGTGATCCTTTTCTATGATTTGGGCAACGCCATCACGTCCCAGCAAAAGTTCAGCCTGAAGGGCATGTACACGTCCGCGGGCCTCGAGGCGCGGATCTTTGTGCCGGCCTTGAGGGTTCCGTTCCGTCTTATTTTCGCGTATAATAATAAAAAGATTTACGCGGCCGAATCGAATTTCGCGTTCCGATTCGCGGTCGGCACCACTTTTTAGGGTGTTCCGCGGGAGATTATAAATCTTAGGAGGCATTCAGATGTCGAGACGTATGATTCAATCATTGACCCTGGCTTTGTTCGTTCTTTCCTTCCTCTCCATGGGTTTCGCCCAGCAGACGGGGAAGATCGGCGTCATCAATTCCCAGATGGTCTTGGAAAAATCCGTTGAGGGGAAGCGGGCCATCACCCAACTCCAGGACAAGGATAAGAAGAGCCAGAGCGACCTGGCCAAGCTGGACAGCGAGATCAAACAGCTCGAGGCCAAGCTGAGCACGCAGCGGCTGACCCTGACCGATGAAGCGGCCATGCAGATCAACTCCGATTTGGAGAAGAAGAAAACCGATCAGAAGAGACTCTCCGAAGACGCCGTCCGCGAGATCCAGGAGCTCCAGTATAGGCTCTTCAACAAGGTCCAGGCCGAGCTCATCCCCATCATCGAAGGGCTCGGCAGGGAGAAGGGCATGGACGTCATCTTCGACTTGGCCAAGAGCGGGGCCGTGTACTTTAATCCCGTCATCGACCTCACGGACGAGGTCATCCGGCGATACGACGCCTCCAAGGCCGCCCCGGCCAAGTGACGGACATTGATCAATATCGAACAGATCCAGAAGTTCATTCCCCATCGGTTCCCCTTTCTGTTCGTGGACCGGGTGAAGGAGCTCCATCCGGGCCGGTCCATTGTCGCCATCAAGAACGTCAGCTGTAATGAGCCCTTTTTCCAGGGACATTTTCCCGGGAAGATGATCATGCCCGGGGTCCTGATCGTCGAGGCCATCGCCCAGGCGGGAGGGGTCCTGCTTTACCATTCCATTCCGGACCCCCAACACACGTTCGTGGTCCTAAGCAAGATCGAAAACGCTAAGTTCCGAAGGCCGGTGGTCCCCGGGGACCAGCTGAATATCGAAGCCGAGATACTGAAGCTCAAGGGCAAGTACTGCCTTTTAAAGGGAAGGGCGACCGTCGAAGGGGAAGTGGCCGCCGAGGGAGAGATGATCGCCAGCCTTTTGACGCTCGAGGAGATGAATGAGCGCACATGACATCACCATCCATCCCGCGGCGACGGTTCATCCGAAGGCCCGGTTGGATTCCGGCGTCTGGATCGGTCCCAACTGCGTCATCGGGGAAAAGGTCAGTTTGGGCCGGAACACCAGACTCGAATCCAACGTCTCGATCATCGGTCTGACCGAGGTCGGCGCGGACTGCCGGTTCGCGCCGTTCTCTTCCATCGGGACCGAGCCCCAGGATACCGGTTACAAAGGTGACGAGACCGTTGTGCGGATCGGGGACGGCAATATCTTCAAGGAATTTATCACGGTCCATCGCGGAACGGCGAAGGGCGGAGGCCTCACCCGGATCGGAGACCGCAACTACTTCATGGCCTATGTCCATATCGCCCACGACTCCCAGGTCGGCAACGAGGTCATCTTCACCAACAACGCGACGTTGGGAGGCCATGTGGTCGTCCAGGACTTCGCCTACCTTTCAGCGTTTGCCGGCGTCCACCAGTTCTGCCGGATCGGAAGATACGCTTTCATCGGCGGATTCACGGTTGTCACTCAGGATGTCTTGCCCTTCATGAAGGTGGCCGGGATGAGACCCATCAAGATTTACGGGTTGAACGGCATAGGTCTCCGGCGGAGGGGCTTTTCCAATGAACGGATCCATGCCCTGCGGGACATGATCAAGATCCTTTGCTTTTCGGATCTCAATACGACCCAGGCCGTGGAGAAGATCGAGGCCTCGTATCCTCCGGGGGAGGACAGGGACGAGCTCATCGGGTTCATCCGGTCGTCCAAACGGGGGATCATCAAGAAGACGGCCGAACCATGGGAGACCGACTCGGAATAATCGCCGGGGCCGGGGAATTCCCCCTGCTCGCGGCCGCGGAGGCCGGCGCGCGGGGGTTCGAGTGCGTCATCGCTGCGATCCGGGGGGAAGCCGACGACCGTTTCAGGGACTGGCCAGGGATCGTCGAATGGTTCGAACCCGGTGAGATCTCAAGCCTATCCGGGTTCCTCAAGAGCCAGGCCGTCTCGGGCGTTCTCATCGCCGGAAAGATCCGCCAGGAGGCCACGTTCCGGCCGGAGAGGCTTGACGCCGCAGCCTCGTTTCTCCTGCGACAGGCCGGGGGGAAGAGTCCCGTCCGGCTGATTGCGGCCCTGATCGAGTTCCTGGAAGGGCAGGGCCTTCGAGTCCTGGACCCGATGCCCTTTCTGAACGCTTACTTCTGCTCCCCCGGAACGCTGACGAGGACGAAGCCGGATCGCCGCGTCCTTATGGACATCGAATACGGCCTCTCGATTGCCGGCGTGCTCGCGGACCTCGACATCGGACAAACCCTCATCGTCAAGGACCGGGCGATCATCGCGATTGAAGGCATTGAGGGCACAGACCGGGCCATCTTACGGGGAGGCGAACTCGCGGGCCCCGGGACCGTTGTGATCAAGGCCGGCCGTTCCCATCAGGATCCCCGGATCGATCTCCCGGCCGTGGGTCTGGAGACGATACGGACTCTTATCGGGGCCGAGGCGAGTGCCCTGGCTTTCGACGCGGAAAAGCTCCCGTTCTTCCAGAGGGAAGCCGCCGTCGCCCTTGCGGATGACAGCGGAATCGTCATCGTCGCAAAGGAGGGACAGCCATGAACAAGGTCAGAATCGGGATTGTCGGTGTCGGATACCTGGGGACCCAGCACGCCCGGATCCTGTCCTACTTGGAGGAAGCGGAGCTCAAGTCGGTTGCGGATATCGATTTCCAGAAGGCCCTCCAGATCGGCAACCGCCACGGCGTCAGGTACTTCCAGAACTACGAAGAGATGATCGACGACATCGACGCCGCCGTGGTAGCCACAGACACGTCGGCCCACTTCTCCGTTTCCATGAACCTTCTCGAGCAGGGGAAGCACGTGCTCGTCGAGAAACCCATTACGGCGACCGTCGAGCAGGGGGATCAGCTCGTTGAGACCGCCGCAAAGAACAATCTGATCTTCCAAGTCGGCCATCTCGAGCGTTTCAATCCCGCCGTGGAGGCCGTCGAGAACTTGATCTCAGAGCCGAAGTTCATCGAGGTCCAGCG
>CAZSMW010000399.1:0-10110 GCA_964607985.1 uncultured Eubacteriales bacterium | reverse complement strand
CCCGGTTGAGCCCATATTCGTCCTTAAACTCACGCGTCAGCTCAACTTTTTCGCTCGGGGTAAGCTCCCGGCCATAAAATTTTTTAGAAGGGCGATCTCCACTTCCTTATGGCCGATTAATCGTTCCAGGTCCTCGATCCGTTTCTCGTATTCCTGGATCGTCGTCTGTTGGGAAAAGATCTCCGGCCCTTTTTCGATGAATTCTTTCTTCCAATGGCTGAGGGTCACCGGATGAACGCCATAGGACCGCGCAATCTGTCCGATCGCCTTCGTCCCACTCAAGATTTCCATGACGACTTGAAACTTGAACCGCGGCGTGTACCGTCTGCCGTTTTTCTCGGACACCATCTGAGCCTCCTTCAAAGGCTTCTACCCGCCTGATGATGTCTATTATAGCACCCTCTTTTTTAGCACTCGGGGTGGTTCAAATTTTGGGAGTCAGTCCCGGGGTCCTTGAGTAACCTGGTGGCACTCCTGAGGCTCAACCTATTTTCCTACCGGGACTTATGGGAATGGATCGACAAACCGACCGAGCCGCCGCCGGCAACTCAAGAACAAGAGCAGCCGGCGTTGAGCTTTGCTTAATTGGACAGCATATGATTAAAAAAAACGGCAACCTGGTTTTTAGAATGTGGAAAATCTTGTCCGACATACCTGTATAGGTACGGATTTTTCTATGATTTCAGATTATATTGGACGGCAGTGGGCTACCAATTATGCCTTAGACCGTCAACATCTCGTGTGAATGGAGCAGGCGGGACTTGACCCGCAGACCGTACGGGCAGGCGCTTTCGCACGGAGCAGAGCACCCGGCGCAACCGAGCGGCTTTTTCCCCGGCTCCATCTCCGCATAATAACCAATGGCGTCCTTCTCCATCCCGTAATGCTCGAAGTACATGGCATAGCGCAGGACGTCGTTGACGGCGACGTTGTTCGGGCATGATGAGACGCATTCGCGGCAACTCACCCGGCAATAGACATGATCCACTTCCCGCCGGTAGGTGGCCAGGGTCTGCAGCGCGGCCCGGTCCAGGGTCTGACCGGACGCCGCGACGTATTCCTCGACGTGGGAATAGCTGCTCATCGTCGGGATGCAGGTATCGAAATCCGGGTTGCTCAGAACCCAGCAAATGGCGGCCTGGGGATAGCTCGTCTTTTGGTCGACCAGGGACTTGAGTCCGCCCTGCATGCCACCGGCGAAGATCTTCATGGCTACGGTCCCGATGCCCTTCTGCCGGACGGCTTTGACAAGCGGCTCGATTTCCCGGCCTTCCATGTGGTTATACATGACCAGGACGACCTGGACGAAATCGGTCTCGAGCGCCTGTTTGAGCGTGACCTTAGCGTTGTGGGTGGAGAATCCGGTGAAGCGGATCTTGCCGTCCTTCTTCAGTTGCTCGTAGGCGGACATCAGCTCCTGATTGTCGAGCGCCCGCGGGAGGTCGTCGATATTGTGGATCAGGGCGATATCGATGTGGTCGGTCTGGAGACGCTTGAGGCTGGCTTCGACGCGTTGGATGAAACCGGCTTTCTCGATTTTCTGCTTGAAATCCTGGACATGCTTGGTGGTGATGATGACCTTGTCCCTGACCTCTTTCAGACCTTGGCCGACATAGGCCTCACCCTTCATGCGGAGATAGCCCTCAGCCGTGTCGAAGTAGGTGACGCCGCACTCATAGGCGTAACGCAGCACGTTGGAATCATACAGGGAGATGGCGCCGAAACTCACATCCGGGACCTTGATCCCTGTCTTGCCGAGCACATTATACTTTTTGATTTTGACCGGGGTGCCTTCCTGGGAAACGGGAGAGGGAAGCCCGGCCTCCGCGCCCAGTTTTCCCGATACGCCGAGGCCGAACAGGCCCGACGTTACGGCCGTGATGAAGTTCCGTCTTTTCATATGCGACATAAATCCTCCCCGATTACTTTTTCGTGATTTCGATGGCCGCCAAGGCCTTGAGTTTGGACGCCAGCTGCGCCGTATCGACGGCGATGAATTGGATGACGAAGGTTTCGCCCCCGCGGGGAGCGGGCGCCAGGAGACGGGCTCCCTGGGACAGGATGTCCCGGGACGGCAGCTCGTTCGACGAAGCGTAGAAGACGAGCTCCTCGGCGAAGCCCTCTCCGCTGAGTTCCAGCTTGTCGCCGCTCCGGAAGCCGGCTTTTTCGACATCTGACCTCGTCCAGTTGGTTGTGATGGAGAGGCCGGCGGGCGAGCCGCCGAAATCGAGGACGTTTCCTTTCAGGCGCCCCGGGCCGGCTTCGGTTGTCCCGAGATTGACCTCGAGATTGACGAAGAAATCCTTGTCGAGGGGCTGATTGATTTTGAATTCCGAGACTTCAGCCAGGGTGCCGCGCGCCCCGACTTGCGAGTTGAACCAGGCCAAGGGGATTTTCAAACCCTCGGCGTCTTCGAACGGGCCGAAATCGTAATTGACTTCATATTTATCTCCCTCCGGCGTTGCGCCGCGGAAGACGAGGCGCTTGAGGCAGAAGTTGTCCGCGCGCAAGAAGAAATCCACGTTGAGCGGCTCGGACTTGGCCGTCAGAAGATAGAACTTCTCCGGGCCGTAGGACTTGAGCCCCTGGAAGGTGAGTTCCTTTTCGAATTTCATGAGCGTGAACACACCGGAATAAAGCTTGGCTAGGACCAGGTTCACCGTTTTGGGGATGCCGGAGAGCTCGCTCACGGCATAGAACGAGTTGCGGTGGACCGAATCGCCTTTGACTAATATGACCTCGGTGATGACGGGCTCCTTGCCGGTCGTCATTTTGATCTCTCCGGTCGAAAGGGCGGTATAGCGCATTCCTCCGATCTTGAACGAAATATTCCGGATCAGGGACAGTTTCTCCCTGCCGCCCGCAGCCTGGATGTTTCTCTCGATCACATCCTTTAATGTTAAATCGGACTGGGCCCCGGCCGTGAACGACAGAACGAGAAGAGTCAGAATAGCGGCCAGGGGCCGGCCGGGCAAATGATTATTCATTCCGTCCTCCTTCCCGAGATTGTGAAAAACCATTATAGCGGGGAACCAAGGGCAATGCCAATCGGCCGCATTGAATCACGTAAGTGGCAGCCGTAAGGACATCGATAAGAGTTTCTTACTTATCCGCCACAAAACGAAGCTTCAGCTTTCTCAGATACTGCAAAAAATGGGTCGCTTTCAGGCCCGTCTGGCTTTTGTAAGCTCTTAACCCGTCGAACCGAGCGAGAATGTCAGATAAAGCCGGGCTGTGTCCGTACCCTTACGTTTCCCATTTCCTCCGCTGAGCGGCAGCTCCGGTTGACGTTTTCTCACTTGATTTTCTCGTTCGAGCCGGGCCTCATCGCCTCTTTCCAGGGAGACGCGGTCCGATCCGTGACGTTGGCCCGTTTCTTGAGGCCATTCTCCTGCCATGGCGGGAGTATGTCGTCCTCGACATCCGGAATGGACGGTCCTCTACCGGGTACTTTTCCATCATTTCGAGAGGTTCCTGGCCGAGTATTAGGGCCTTGAAGTGGCTTCATGGGCAAATTATTCCAACAGGGGAAAAGGCTGATATTGGTGGGGTTGCCCGTAGGGTAGGGAGGGTTGTAATAGAAACGCCATAGTGCGTGGCTCTACGGGGCTCTCAGCTCCAAAAACAGGCATCAGGGACATGGAAAGATAATGTCTCGGACTTGTGGGGGCATCCTGGGCGCTTTCCGGGGCTACCCTCCGCCAAGGCTGAACGCTTGAAGAGCTGACGCCAGATCGCTTTTCACGAAGATTGACATCGCCGAGCGGCCGGAAGTATATTGCCAATGTGGTCAAATTGGGAGATTCATCGGTCGGAGCAGGAATTCGTGGCGTCACGGGAAAAAGAAATACTTATCCTTCTGCAATCGCAATAACGACGCCTGGCCCAACGTGCCGGCCACCCACGCCAAATATACGATTCCCTGCATTAAGGCAAAAAGCCTGAAGTAAGAAGTGGATCTCGGCGCGGGTGCCCCGGCGGGCGTCGACCTAGAACGGGAGTTCCGGATATTATTTCCCCTTTTTCTCCCTCACTGCCTTGATCATTTCCATAACGGGTGCGATCAGGACTTCGGGTTTATCCATATGAATATTATGCCCTGTGCCCTCGACGATGATCAGCCTCCCGCCAGGAATCAAAGCGGCCAGTTTTTTATTCAACGCAGAGTCCGCCTCTGCCATCCTTTCTATGGCCTCGTGGCTAAACATTGGCCCCATGGCTTTGGCGCGACCGGCGGCCGTCAAGACTACGAACGGTATCCGGGGGAGAGGCCTGTTTTTTCTTAGCTGTTCCCTGGTTATGTTCCCATAATCAGCTTCCGTTTTGGGATTTTCGGGCGTACGGAACCTGTCGGCCATAAGTTGTTCCAATGCTTCGAGGTCTTTCCCTTTGAGAATTCTCCGGAGTTCGTTCAGGTTATCCTCATGCTGGGTATCTTCCAGGATCAATCCGCCCATGTCATCAGGATACAGGGAGGCAAAGAGCCGAACCACACTCCCGCCGTAAGAATGGCCGACCAGAACATAGGGCCTGGGAACACCCAATTTGTTGAGCAGAACGTGAAGGTCTCTGGCGGATTGCTCGCCATGAGTCGGCAAATCACCGATTTCACTCTTGCCGATGCCTGCGCGGTCATGCGTCACGACCGCCGCTTGTGCAGCCAGGTCTGGGATCACGGAATTCCAATATGCCAGGGGAGCCTCGAGGCCACTCACCAGGACAACCGTGGGCGAGCCGTGGCCATACACACAATAGTGTAATTTTCGCCCACCCACATCGATCATGCTTTCAATCTTGGGAGTTGAAATTTCCGGGATTCCAATTTGTTCTTGAGAAAGTCCTTTGGCCGCTTGTGAGTTGGGCAACAAATTGGACCCAAAGCCAATGAGGCTCATCAAGATCGCGCTGGTCAAGAACCGCCTTAGGATCGATGATCTTTGATTCATCTCTTGGTCTCCCCGCTCTGCTTTCTGTCGGCCTCGTCAATGAAGAGGAAGACCTCCTCGATGGGCAGGCGGAAGTGCCTCGCGATTTCGTGGGCCAGCCTCAACGAGGGATTGTATTTTCCTTTTTCCAAGAAGACGATGGTCTCGCGCCTCACCCCGACCAGCCGTGCAAGCTCGAATTGCGAAAGGTCTTCCTTGGCCCTTAGCTCCTTTATTCGATTATTCATTTTTCATCCCGAACGCCTTCACACCCAGCCAGCAGAACAGGAAGATGACGGCCATGCCCAGGATCCCTGCCCCGATCAGGCTGTGGGCCGGGAGCGATGTCTTATCGCTAATGTACATGATGAACAGCCATAAATAAATGGAAATATAATAGGCCAGAGAAGTCGCCCGGACCATTACCTTCCGGGATAGTTCGTCTTCGCCCGGTTCACGGCGCAAGTGGCTCCGGAGCCTCGACACGCCGAGGTAGAGGGCGAAACCGACCAGCGCCAGCACGACTCCGGCCATCACGATCTCCGGAGTATTCCCGGTGAGATGGCCTTTGAGGGCCCACATAGCCAAGCTTGCCAGTACTAGAGCGCCGATGACGAAACTGACGATTGCCTTTTTCATTGTTTCTCCTAAGTTCTGCGCATTACGTGTGATATTATTCTAACATATTGTTAGAAAAAGTCAACATTAATTTTATATCTTTATTTTTAGGTTTTTTCCTTATATTAGGAGAGGTTTAAAGTACCGCCGTAAATCCCCGGACGTAAGTCCGTGGATGGAGTGGGTTCCTAAGTCTTCGATCATCATGATAGAATCTAAACGTGGAGATACGAAAGCAAGCCCACTGTGCATACAGATGCATGTATCACATCGTCTGGATACCCAGATACCGATACAACGTGCTGGTCGATGGGGTCGACGAATACCTGAAGATCAAAATGGACGAGGTTCGAAAACTGTATCCAGAAATCGAGTATCTGGAACGAAATATCCAATCCGACCACGTGCATATCGTGATCAGTTTTCCGCCCAAGTACAGTATTGCGAAAGTGGTTCAGATCATAAAACAGAACACGGGGCGGGCGTTGTATGAGAAGTTCGAATTCATCAGGAAGCGGTACTGGGGACGAGGAGGGATATGGTCGGTTGGATATTTCGTGAGCACAGTGGGCTTGGACGAAAAGACGATCCTGAAGTACGTCAAACATCAGGAGAGAGAAGACTTAGGACAAGCGAAGCTTGCCCTTTAGGAATCCCCGGACGTAAGTCCGGGGTTGGTTCAATAAATTAGGGACACAATACCAATTTCCGAATTTCGATATTTTCCCCTGAACTATGGGCTGTACGCCAACGCCCACCGGGGAAAGGCCAAGAAGGCAGGCTTGAGTCCGTCGGCGTCCCTGTTAGTCGAGGAGGACCTGAAGCGCATTCCTTCCAAGGGCTGGGCGGAGATGATCCGGAAGGTCTATGAAGTTGATCCGATGGTCTGCCCCAAGTGCGGCGGTGTTTCTTGTCCGGATATTATCTGCGGGAGCGGTTTTCGCGATTATTGACTATGCGGCCCGGCCGGAGATAGAGTCCCGCTATGGACAGGAGGGTAAATTCAACGCCCAGGACGGGAATTCAGTTCGCTCGGAAAAAGCAAATTCTTATCTTTAAGGATCCTAGGCGCTCCTCTCCGCCCTGATTTCGTAGTGCTGGGAGCGTTCATCAAAACGGGAGAGGACCGCTCTCGCCTTTTCCGGGACAACGGCCGCTTCGTAATCCTTTCCCGCAAATTCGCGGACTGAATCCAGCGAATCGAACAGCATGATCGTGACGAATTCAACCTCTTTGCCGACCTTGCGGCGCACCAGTTGGATGTTCTTAAAACCGCGAATGCGCCGATTTAGAATCCCGACGAAGATTTCCTCCTTGAGCAACGCCTCGTTTTTATCTGCGTTCCCGGGAATCGTCCACCCATGCCAGATCCGGACAACCATGTTCCTCTTTCCTCCTTCATCTATGAAAATACTTTGATCCTGCAGATGCGATCCAGGACATCCCAAATGACGGGCAGATGCGGCCTCTGTTTGCCGTTATTTTATGGACACTATCACCCATCGATCGGCAAGCCAGCTCGAACCCTCTCCTCTTTCCTCGACTCTGAATCCTTCGAGGATTGCCTCCCACTTTGTCTGGCTCATATAACTCCAAGGACCTTTAGCCGCGCTGAGATAAGCCCGCCCGCTTGGCTTGAGGACCCGCTTCATTTCGTTCACGGCCGACTCGAGTTGTTTCGGTGCCATGGAACACAGCAGTCCGTGGGCAAGAATGAAGTCCACCGAGGCATTATTGATGAAGCTCAGGTCGGAGGCGGACGAAGTGTGGGCTTCGATGTTTCGACAACCTCGTTTATCCGTATTTTTCCCCATGGCTCGGATCGCCTTCTCATCCGAATCGACGGCATAGACTTTTCCTTCGGGACCAACGAGTTCAGCCAAAGCGAGAGTGTAAAAACCCGGGCCACAACCCAAGTCGGCGACTACTTGGCCGTTGCTAACGTAGGGCCGAACTAACTTTTGAGGGGATTCGAACAGCCTTCTGAATGGATTATCATGGGCAAACGCGGGGAAATGCTTATCTCGTTTCTCTTTGCTTGCAGCCATTTCCTCACCCTCCCTGATGTCCCTTTTTGTATGAACTTATCGATATCTCATCCCGTCAGCGGGAACAAGCATAAATTGCAGCTCGGATGATGTCAAGGAGGGAGGGGAAAGCCTAATTCCGTCCTGCTACCCCCCGCAAATGACACCGAAGCGCGGGATAATCAATCAAAGGGCCGGGCCTCAGGCCGATGTTCTGGATGGGAGCATTTAAAAATATCGAGAAGTTATTAAAAGGCCGCTGCTCCTAAAGCGGGAATCGCAAGGTTTGACTCTTACATTGTTTCTTGTTACCCTTAACCTAACCGGTAATTATCTAACATATTGGGGAGACAATGAGCTCTCGAAAAAGGGAAACGGCTCCTTCCAAGGACGTGAAGGAATCTTTTTTCATAGGAATTCTCGCTAGGCTCAAAAAACGACACATCATCGAGACTCTGGCCGCTTTCATCGGCGGCGGCTGGCTCATTATTGAGTTTGTCGACCGGATTCTGGTTGCTCACTATCATTTTCCGGACAAAACCATCGATATCACGTTTATCACGCTCCTCTGCGCGCTCATATGCACTCTTGTTGGCGGTGGTTCTCCGGCCGGACGGCGCCGAGGAAATTCAAGCTTGAGCTCGTCCTAATACCGCTTGTACTCTTGAGCACGGTCCTTCTGGATATCAACCTCCTCCTCCACCTAAAAGGACCTGAAGCGGAAACGCTCCCGGCTTCAAAATGGAAGAACTCAATCGCCGTGCTTCCCTTTGTTGACATGAGTCCTCAAAAAGACCAAGAGTACTTTTGTGACGGGATGACCGAGGAACTCATCAATCGGCTGAGCAACATCAAGGAACTCAAGGTTCCGGCCAGGACCTCATCCTTTGTGTTCAAAGGAAAAGCTGAAGACATACGGGAAATTGGCAGAAAGCTCGATGTGCAGACAGTGCTCGAGGGAAGTATCAGAAAAATAGACAACCAGCTTCGGGTCACAGCTCAACTCGTCAACATCTCAAACGGTTTTCATCTTTGGTCGGAGATATACAACCGAGAGCTCAAAGATATCTTTTCTATCCAGGATGAGATAGCGTCAACGATTGCAGATAAATTGAAGCTCACGCTCTTGAGTGATGAAAAAGCGAGACTGGGGAAGCATTCTACCGAGAATCTTGAAGCTTATAATCTCTATCTGCTCGGACGCTATTTCTATTACAAAACCACTGAAGAAGATATGAATAAGGCCATTAGATACTTCGAGCAGGCCATAGCCAAGGATCCAGGCTATGCTCTGGCCTATGCGGGTCAGGCAACATGCTATAGCGTTCTTTGCACTACTGGTTATCTCGCTCCCAAAGAGAGCTACCCAAAGGCCAAAGAAGCCGTGGTCAAAGCCCTCGAGCTCGATGAGGAGCTCGGGGAAGCCCACGCCTCGCTCGGCTACCTTAAGTTCTTTCTTGATTGGGATTTCGCCGGGGCTGAGCGCGATTTCAAGCGTGCCGTTAAGCTTAGCCCCGGCAACGTGGATGTCTATATTCTAAACTCAATATACTTAACCTTTTTGGGCAGATTTGACGAAGCCATCGCCGGATTCAAGCGTGCCGTAGAGCTTGATCCGGCTTCGCCATTGACCTATACATATCTGGGAGGATTTGGCTATCAAATGGCGGGCCGTTACGATGAATCCATTGACCAGATCAAAAAGGGACTGGATATGGATCCGAGCATTTTTTTAGGACAATTATTTTTAGCTTCGGTTTATGCCCTTAAGGGAACGTACGGAGAAGCCATTAGCCAGGCCGATAAAGTGCTTTCTGCCTGGCCAACACTCGAAGATGTCCAAGTTCTCTCGTTCTTGGGGTGGGTCAACGCCGTCTCAGGAAGACAAGAGAAGGCCCGGAACTTTTTAAACCGTATGCTCGATTTGAGAGCGAGACGGTATGTGGATGCCTATCTTATCGGAGCAGTCTACGCAGGCTTGGGAGAAAAAGATAAAGCATTCGAATGGCTGACAAAAGCCTATGAGGAGCACGCAGGTCAATTGGTTTGCATCAGAGTCGATCCCTGGATTAAGAATCTGCGCTCTGACCCGAGGTATAAAGAGCTCCTGAAGAAAATGGGCTTGGAGAAATGAGCAGCTCTTTACCTTTTGGGAAGACGCCGACCTCGGCCTGCCCAAAGTCGAGGACGCCAAGCAGCGAAACTGACGTTCGTGGCGGCGAAGCCCCCGCCTTGCAGTCCTCATGGCTTCCATGAGGGCCGCCGTCCCATGTCTTCGAGCAGGTTGCCCTGCCGGCGGCCGCTTCGGCCTGTACTCAAGGAGACGAGTTTGCGGCTCCATGAGTGCGGCCGAGGAGAGCGGGGAATATTGTTGAGGTTTTTGCGATCAGGGAGGAGTGGGAGTCTATTGTGTTTTAGCCGCGGCGGAGGGATTTCTTGTCCCTATTGGATCTTCGGGAGCGGTTTTCGCGATTATTGACAGCGCCGTCATCGCGCTCACATAAAAAGCCCTCTGCCGCAAGACCCGCTGCGCTTGCCGG
>CAZSMW010000398.1:0-3000 GCA_964607985.1 uncultured Eubacteriales bacterium | reverse complement strand
CGACACGAATGAGATTCTGAAGGAACTCGGGTATGGCGAGGAAGCGATCGCGACCATGAAGGAGAAGGCCGCCATCTGACGGTCGAGCAGCCAAGGAGATAGGGCAGGAAAACCATGGGAATGACAGTCGTAGAGAAGATTCTTGCACGGGCTACGGGTCAGCCATCCGTAAAGGTAGGAGATGTGGTGGAGCCTCGCGTGGATCTGGCCATGTCCCACGAGAATGCGGCCCTGGTCATCAATCAGTTCCGCGAGATCTACAAGGACACGGGAAAAGAGGCGAAGGTCTGGGATCCTTCTAGGATCGCCATCATCTTCGACCACAGGGTCCCTGCCGAAAGCTCCAAAACGGCCACGAACCAGAAAAGGATCCGTGAGTTCGTCGCCGCCCAGGGCATCTCGAAGTTCCACGATATCCGCGGCGATGAGGGCGGTATCTGCCACCAGATCCTGCCGGAAAGCGGCTATGTCCTTCCAGGCAAAGTCGTGGTCGGCACGGACAGCCACACAACGAGCCATGGCGCCCTGGGTGCATTTGCGTTCGGCATCGGGGCGACCGAGATGGCCTCTGTCTGGGCGTTGGGCATCGCCCTCAACGTCGAGGTCCCCAAGACCATCAAGGTTGTCGCCAGGGGCCGCTTCCCCAAATACGTGGCGCCCAAGGACCTCATCCTACACTTGATCGGCCGGCTCTCGGCCGAAGGGGCGAACTTCAAGGTCCTCGAGTTCCACGGCCCCTCGTTCAAGAGCATGTCCACGTCCGGGCGGCTGACGGTCTGCAACATGTCCGTCGAGGCGGGCGCGACCTCGGGCATCGTTCCTCCGGACGAAGAGACGCTCCGCTACCTCAGGGAAGAGGCGAAGGTCAAAGGCAAGATCGAGGTTATCGGCCCCGACCCGGATGCGTCCTATGACCAGATCGTCGAGATCGACGTCTCTAAGCTCGAACCCCAGGTCGCCTGCCCGCACACCGTGGACAACGTCAAGCCTGTCGGCAAGGTCGCGGGCCTCAAGGTCAACCAGGTCGTCATCGGCTCCTGCACCAACGGGCGGCTCGACGATCTGGCGGTCGCGGCGAAGATCGTCAAGGGCAAAAAAGTGGCCCGCGGGACGCGCATGCTCGTTTTCCCGGCCTCCTACAGGATATTCAAGCAGGCGCTCGACGCCGGCTACGTCGCCGACTTCATCAAGGCCGGCGCCGTGGTCATGAACCCGGGCTGCGGGCCTTGCCTGGGCGTCCACCAGGGCGCCTTGGGAGACGGTGAGATCGCCCTGGCCACGACGAACAGGAACTTCAAAGGCCGGATGGGTAATCCCAACGCCGAGGTCTATCTCTCGTCGCCGGCCGTGGCGGCCGCGAGCGCCCTCACGGGCGTCATCACCGACCCGCGGAAAGGAGGCAAGTGACATGACCAAGGTGTTTCTGAAGCTAGGTGACGACATCTCCACCGACATTATCTATCCCGGACGCTACATGGCGACCGTGCTTCCGAGCGAGACCCCCCAATTCGCCTTCGCCGATAATGCCGAATTCAACGCGAAGCTCCGAAGGAAAGATGTCCCCGCCGGGAGTGTCATCGTGGCCGGCAAGAACTTCGGCTGCGGTTCCTCGCGCGAGCAGGCGGCATCGACCCTCAAAGGCTACGAGCTTGTGATCGTGGCCCGCAATTATGCCCGGATCTTCCTCCAGAACTCGATCAACCTCGGCCTGCGCACGGTCGTTTGCCCCGATATCGAGGCGTCGGAAGGGGACGAGCTCGAGTTCGCCGGGAACAAGGTCTTGAACAAAACGACCGGCAGGAGCTTCGCGACCCTTCCCCTGCCGAAGGCGCGGCAGGCCATCATCGACGCCGGCGGGCTCATCGCTTACACCCGGAATCGGGTCATGAAGAAGATGTAGCCGCTTGCCTTGACACATTTTATCTTTGCCTTGACAATTAACAGGAAATTCTTTATATAAACAGAAATTGAGAGCCTTTATCATTAAAACCGAATTTAGGTTATAATTTTGCCTCTGTTTCCTCTTTTAGGAGAAGCGAAAAAGGTCATAACATGAAAACCGGAGGAACAACACAATGAGAATTCTAAAGCTTAAAAAAGCGGATTTGTCTCCATTCCTGGAAACCATTTCCAGAAAAGCCGAGATCTGGGCTCCCCAAAAAAAAGGCGACAAACATGTCTTTGACCACGTGGATGATTTTGCCGAAATCGAGCTGCAGACGACGCGAACCATCCTTCCGCCGAAAAAGATCATGGTCCCGCCGTTGTTCAACATGTTTGATTTCCATGACACCAGTTATAACGAGGATTTTTCTCATATCTCTAAAAAGATCCTGTTCGGCATTCATCCCTGCGACATCCACGGCCTCTTAACGCTGGACAAACTGTTCGTTCAGGAATACCCTGATCCATATTACATGAACGCCCGGCAGAACACGTTCATCCTCGGGCTTTCCTGCTGGCCGGATGAAAATTGTTTCTGCAAGTCCACTCGGACCAACATCATCGAAGAAGGCTATGATCTGTTCTTCACCGATCTCGACAGCTTTTTCCTGGTCTGGATCGGGTCCAGCCGGGGCGATGATCTGGTGAAACTCGCACCGGGCAAGTTCGACGAAAAATTGTCCGACGAAGATATCCAGACCTACATCCGCTGGCAAAAGGACAAGGAAAAAGCCTTCAAGACGGAGATCGATTTCCTCACGATGCCCGACCTGATGGAGCTCAAATATAAGGCTGCTTTCTGGCAGGAAGCCGGCGACGCCTGCCTGGCCTGCGGCTCCTGCAGCATGGTTTGCCCCACCTGCAACTGCTATAACGTTGCCGACAAGACGTTCCTCGGCGGAAAGCCCGGCAAACGAATCCGCACCTGGGATTCGTGCACGCTCCCCGAATATTCGGAGGTGGCGGGCGGAGAGAATTTCCGCGAGCACAATTCCGACCGACTGAAGCTGTGGTATACCCACAAGCTTCAAGCTTATGTCAGCAAATATGGAAAGC
>CAZSMW010000397.1:0-14247 GCA_964607985.1 uncultured Eubacteriales bacterium | reverse complement strand
CTTGGTTGTTAATAAAGGTTGATCAAATCGGGGACACTTACCGGGGGTTGAGATGGTTCCCGAAAACTGGAAATGTGGGCGTTCGCATAGAGGCCGCAGTAACGGACCATGACCTGCCCCTTGTCAGTAATATGCGAGGTCACCCGATGGAAGACACCCGCCTCGTCCACGCCGCCCTCGGTCACCAAGTAATGGAGATGGGGATTGATCCGGTCCCCGAAGGTCTGGATGGCGGCGATGACCCCGGGCGTAAGCGCGCTCCCGGTCACAGCCTCGAAGTAACAGCTCAAGGACCGGAGGGCGCAGCGGCAGAGATCGCCGAGGAGACGGCGATTGAACTTGAAGAAGACCCGTAGCCTCTTGGGGATGGTGAAGACGATCTGGCGATGCGGCACATCCAAAAGAAGCGTCTCCCGCATCCATTCCCCCCATTCCTCAACCCGCTTGGCATGGCAAGATGGGCAGAATCCCCTTGTCCGGCAAGAGAACATAACGAGCCGCTCCTCGGCGCAGTCGGGACACCTGATGCGGGCGAACCCGCAGCGGGGATTGCCGCAGTCAAGATACTTCTCGACCACCTCCTTGACGATCGGCCGGAAAAAACCATACTCCCGCTCGAAACGACTCTCATACTCCGTCAGGAACCTGTCGAAATGATGGAAAAGCACCCGGTAGAGAACGGTCCGCTCCGGATGTCGGGGACGATAGACTCCCGCCATAGCAGGAGAAAAGCCTCAAGAAACGGGCCAATGTCATGGATCGGACCGCGTCTCCCTGGAAAGAGGCGATAACCGCGGCCCGGAAGGGCGAATCAGGTCGAGAAAACGTCAACAGCCGTTGCCGCTCGTCGGAGGCAATGGGAAACGCAAGGGTACGGACACAGCGGCCCGAAGGACGAGCCGTTTCGTCACTCCCACGAAGGTCCGGCCGCTGACCGGGCCGTCGGCCCAGCTTCCCCATTCTTCAGAACGGCCCCAGATGAAAGGCTTGGGCGATGACCACCGCGGCCATGCCCAAGGCCAGTCAGATGAGAAGCATAGGCAGGAACCAGCGGACCCATTTATCTTGAGGATGCCCAGGGCGGCCACGAAATAGCCTTGCGTGGGGATGAAGACGTTGGTCTGCCGGGTGATGCCGACCAGGTCCCCGAGGGGCGCCAAGACCGGCCGGGTGGTCCTCCTCTTCTTCGGAGAGAGCCTCCTCAAGGCCTTCAGCGCTCGAGGATCTCTTTTTCTTTCGTCGAGGCGTATTCCTCGATCTTCTTGACGTGCTCATCGAGGAGGGACTGGAGCTTCTCGAGTCCCTGGAACTTGTCGTCCTCGGCGATTTCCTTCTCCTTCTCGAGCTCCTCGATGAATTCCTTGGTCTCCCGGCGCATGTTGCGGAGGGCGGTCTTTTCCTCTTCCATCATCTTGCCGATCCGCTTGGCGATCTCGCGGCGCCTATCCTCGTCCAGGGGAGGAATGGGGACCTTGAGGACCTTGCCGTCGTTAATCGGATTGAAGCCGTATTCCGAGCCGCGGACGGCCTTCTCCAGGGCTTCGAGGACCGAGGGGTCCCAGGGCTGGAGGACGATCAGCGTCGGATCGGGAACGCCCAGGGTAGCGACCTGGTTGATCGGCGTGAGCCTCCCGTAGTAGGCGACCTTGATGTCCTCGAAGATATTGATGTTCGCCCGTCCCGTCCGGAGCTTGCTCAATTCCCTGCGGAAGTGTTCCGTCGAGACCTTCATCTTCTTTTCGACTTCTTTCAGGATGTCCTTGACCATTGCGATCCCTCTTTTCGCAAGCTCGGTCCTAACACGAACCGCCGGCGCCCCGGGGCGGCCGGACGCGGCTCAGGAGACCTTCGTCCCGACGTTCTCGCCCATGACCGCTTTCATGATGTTTCCACGCTCGTTGAGGTTGAAGACGATGATGGGCATGTTGTTATCTTTGCACAGAGAGATGGCCGTGGTGTCCATGACCCGGAGTCCCCTCTGAATGACGTCCAGGTAGGAAATGGTCTCGAATTTTTGAGCGGTCAGGTCCGTCAGCGGGTCGGCCGTATAGACGCCGTCCACCTTGGTCGCCTTGAGGATGACCTCGGCCCGGATCTCCAGGGCACGGAGCGCGGCGGCGGTGTCCGTCGTGAAATAGGGGCTGCCAATGCCGGCGGAGAAGATCACGATGCGCCCTTGTTCCAGATGGCTGAGCACCCTCCGGCGGATGAACGGCTCGGCCACGGACTTGATCTCGATGGCGGAGACATGCCGGGTGACGACATCCTCCTTCTCCAGAGCGTCCTGAAGGGCGATGCCGTTGATGACTGTCGCCAAGAGACCCATCTGGTCCGCCGAGGCCCGGTCCATGCCGGCCTGCGTGCCGCGGACGCCGCGGAAGATGTTCCCCCCGCCGATCATGATGGCAATCCCGACATCCAGGTCCCGGACCTCCTTGATCTCGCGGGCGATCGACGTCATCCGCTCAAAATCGATGCCGTAGGTCAGGCCGCCGAGCAAGGCCTCGCCCGAGAGCTTGAGGAGGACCCTTTTGTAAGCGGGTTTAAACTCCGACATGGGAATCTCCGTTCCCGGCGATCAGGGCTTGCCCACTTCGAAACGGACGAACCGGTTGATCTTGATGTTCTCTCCGATCTTAGCGATGGCCGAGGAGATGAGCTGGCGGATCGTCAGCTTATCGTCCTTGATATAGACTTGGTCGAGGAGGCAGACCTCCTCGTAGAACTTCTTGAGCTTGCCCTGGACGATCTTCTCGACGATCTCCGCGGGCTTCTTGCTGTCCTTAAACTGCGCCCTGACGATTTCTTTCTCCTGTTCGAGGACCGCGGCCGGGACGCCCTCGGGGCCGATGTACTTCGGGTTGGAAGCCGCGATCTGCAGGCAGACGTTCTTGACAAGCTCCTTGAACTCGTCGTTCCGGGCGACGAAGTCGGATTCGCAATTGATCTCGACCAGAACCCCGATCTTGCTGTTCATATGGATATAGGACCCGACGAGGCCTTCCGCGGCCTCACGGCTCATCTTGTCCTGGGCCCGGGCGTAACCCCTCTTCCTCAAGATCTCGATGGCCTTCTCGAGGTCGCCTTCTGCTTCTTTGAGGGCTTCCTTGCATTCCATGACCCCGATCCCCGTCCTCTGACGGAGCTCTTTGACCATATCCGCGGTGATTTCCATGGCGTTCTCCTTATTTCGGCTCGGAAGCTTGGGGTTCCTGCCCGTCGGTCCCGGCGCTTTCGGCCTTCTTCTCCTCTTCGAGCTCCTTTGTGATCCGGCTCTTCTTGCCTTCGATGATGGACTCGGCGACCTTCGAGGCGAACAGCTCGATGGCCCTCACGGCGTCGTCATTCCCGGGGATGGGATACTCGATATTGTCCGGATCGCCGTTCGTGTCCACGACGGCCACGATCGGGATCTTCATCTTCTTGGCCTCGGCAAGGGCGATCACTTCCTTGGACGAGTCGATGACGAACATGGCCCCGGGCAGCTGAAGCATGTTCTTGATGCCCCCCAGGTTCTTGGACAGTTTCTTAAAGACCTTCTCCAGCCTGGACTGCTCCTTCTTGGAGAGGAGTTCCCAGCGGCCGTCCTCCTTCATCTCCTCGAGCTCTTTCAGCTTCTCGACGGAGCCGCGGACCACACCGAAGTTCGTCAGCAGACCGCCCAGCCAGCGCTGGTTAACGTAGCTCGCTTCGCACTTGACGGCGTAGTCCCGGACGATGTCCTGGGCCTGCTTTTTCGTCCCGACGAACAAGATGTCCTTTCCGCTCTCGGCGACGGTCTTGACAAACTGCAGGGCCTCTTTGAAGTTCTTGATCGTTTTCTGCAGGTCGACGATGTAGATGCCGTTCCTCTGGCCGAAGATGAATTCCTTCATCTTGGGGTTCCAGCGCTTCGTCTGGTGGCCAAAATGAACGCCGGCCTCCAATAGCTCTTTCATGGTTACGGATACCAACTCGACTCCTCCCTGTTATCTCTTGTGGTACTGCGGTGCTTTCCGCGCGCCCAGCAACCCGTATTTCTTGCGTTCCTTGATCCTGGCGTCCCGCGTCAAGAGGTTGGCGGCCTTGAGAACCGGCCGGAGCTCCCGGTTGAACTCGATGAGCGCCCTGGCGATCCCCAGCCGGATGGCCTCGGCCTGTCCCTTGGCGCCGCCGCCGCCGATCCTCATGAAGATATCGAACTTGTTCTCGGTCTCGGTCAGAAGGAGGGGCTGTTTGATGATGTGGCGGAGCGAATCCAGATGGAAGTAATCCTGGAAGGGCCTCGGCCTCTTGTTGACATAAAGAGTCATATCCCCTTTCCCGGTCCTCAGGAAGACGCGGGCAATGGATGTCTTTCTCTTGCCTGTCCCGTAATACTGAATTAGACTCAATTTGCCTCCTTAAACCGGTATTCCTGGGGATTCTGGGCTTCGTGCGGGTGAACGGGGCCTTTGTAGACCTTGAGCTTTTTGTAGACGGCCCGACCGAGCTTGTTCTTCGGAATCATTCCCCAGACGGCTTTCTTGATGACCTCCTCAGGCTTTTTGTTCAGGAGGTCCTTCAGGGACTGCGTCTTCAATCCGCCCGGGTATTGGGAATGGGAGTAATACTTCTTGTCTTCCATCTTGTTCCCCGTGACCTGGATCTTCTCGGCGTTGATCACGACCACGAAATCCCCCGTGTCCACGTGGGCCGCGAACTGGGGTTTGTTCTTTCCGCGAAGCAGGATGGCGATTTCCGTGGCCAGGCGGCCAAGGATCTTCCCGTCGGCATTCACCAGCCACCACTTTTTCTCGATGTCGTCTTTCTTCGGATTATACGTCTTCATGCTTGTTAACCTTAAAATAGAACTTTAGTGATTGATTACAATACTAAATCTGGCGAAAAAAGTCAAACGGAACAAACCTATTCCGTCGCCCGGATCTTCCCGTCAGACCCCCTGAAAACTACCCGTTGACGATCTATTACTTGGTCTTCTTCAGTTCTTCTTCGAGCTTCTTCCGTTCGGCGAACCTTTTCCTCAGGTCCTGGAACTTATCCAGGTTCCTTTCGGCTTCGGCGTTGTAGCGCGCTTCTTTATCAGGATCGAGCTTGGCCAGAACGCTCTTGTAGATGACGCTCAGCCAGCTGTATGGCTCGGGGTAGTTCGGGTCAAGGTCCCTGGCCTTTTCGATGGCTTTCAGGGCGTCCTGGGCTACGGCCATTCTCTGCTCCCTGGAAAGGTTCTGGAAGCGGAAGGCCTTGGACCAGCGGTTGATCCCCCTGGCCAGCCAGGCCTCGGGATTGTCGGGGATGAGCTGGATGCGCTTCTCCTGGAACTCATTGGCCTTGTCGAAATTGTTCATGGCCTGATCGATGTTTTCGGCCGAGGCGGGCAGTTTTTCATAATAATCGGCGATGTAGGCGTATCCCTGGGGGTTCTCGGGATCGGCTTCGAGCCTCCGGAGATACATCGACTCCGCCTTCCTCGCGACGCCGGGGTTGTCGCCGGCGTACCTTTTATAAAACTCGGCCACGACGTAATAATTATTCATGTTTCCGGGTTCGAGCTCCACGATCCTGAGGTAGAGCTTCTCCGCCTCGTCGAAATTCCTCAGCTTGTCATACATGTCGCCCAGGGAAAAGATGATCTCCTTGTTGCCGGGATCGATCTCATGGGCCTTGATAAGCGCGGCCAGAGCCTTTTTCTCGATCTCCTTGTTGAGGGGCGTTTCCACTGCCGGCTTAAAGAGCTGCTTGTAGCTCTCGCCCAGGAAGCGATAAGCCTGGACCAGGCTGGGATCATATTTCAGGGCCGCTTCGTATTCCGTGATGGCCTTGCGATACTGGTTGTCCGTAAAGAGTTGGTTGGCCTTATTAAAATGGAAATTTGACTGGAGCTTGCTGACCTTGAGTTTTTCGCAGCCGACAAAAGAGAAAACGATGATGCATGCGAGGGCGGCTATCCAAAGACCGTTTGTCTTTCTTCGAAACATCCTGACCTCCTCATATCTTCTATGATCTATCCTTGTTTAAGAGGACCGAAACCTATTTTATAAACGAACGGCCGCAGAAAGTCAAGAAAAACGAAAAAACTCAGCTTTTTCTAAGAAAGACACGAATCGGCGTACCCCAGAAATCGTATTTTTCCCGGAGGAGCCCGATCAAGGACTTTTCGTAGGCCGGGAGAAGGGACGTTCTGGAATGACCGAAAAGAACGAAGGTCGGCGGGGCGACTCCCTGCTGGGTCATGTATTTGATCTTGATCTTGCTCCCATCCCTGGACCTCGGAGGGTGCTCTTCGTTGATCCATTCCAGGAACTCATTCATCCGGGCCGTCTCGATCCTCTTGCGGGAGTTCCGGAAGACCTCCTCGGCCTTGTCAAGGATCTTGATTACCCTCTGGCCCGTCCGTGCGGAAATGAACAGGAGGGGGGCATAACTCACAAAGCTGAGCTTGGTGCGGACGAGACTGCGAACCTCTTCCGGATCGACCCGTTCCGTCTCCACGAGGTCCCATTTGTTCAGGACGATGATCATGGGTTTGCCGGATTCCTGGGCCAAGTGGGCGATGTGGGCGTCCTGCCGGGTCGGAAAATCCCGGGCGTCCAGAACCAGGCATATGACGTCCGCGTTGCCGATGTTCATCTTGGCTTTGACAATGCCTGCCTTTTCCCGGCTGTCAGCGGCGCCGCTGAACTTCCGGATCCCGGCCGTATCCACCAGGCAGAAAGGCTTCCGGTCCCGGAGAATGACCGTATCCGTGCTGTCCCGGGTCGTGCCCGGGACCTCGCTTACGAGGAGCCTTTCTTCGCCGCACAGCCGGTTGACGATCGAGGACTTCCCGACGTTGACCCGGCCCACGATGGCGATACGGAGGGGTTTTTCTTCCACGTCGAGGGGCATCGAGGGCAGGAGATCGGCGATTCTTTCCCTGACCTCATCGATATTGAGCCTGTGTTCGGCCGAGATGGGGATGATGTCTTTGTTCCCCAGCCTGTAGTATTCGGCGAGCTTGTCCCCCCCCCCGGGGGAATCCACTTTATTGACGACGATGAGGACCGGCTTGCCGAGCTTTTTCAGCGAGAAATACATTTCCTCTTCGGCCGGAGAGATGTCCCGCTTGCCGTCGAGGACGAAGAGGAGGACGTCCGCCGACCGGGCGGCCTGCCAGACTTTTTCCCTGATCTTCGCCGAAAGGGGCTCGTCCCTCGTCCCGAAGATCCCCCCGGTGTCAACGAGCTGGAAGTTCCGGTCGTCGAGCCGGCAGCGGGCCGAGACGCAGTCCCGGGTCATCCCGGGAAGGGAGTGGACCAGTGATTTCTTCTCGCCAAGGAGGCGGTTGAATAAAGAGGACTTCCCGACGTTGGGGAAGCCGACGATCACGACCTTGGGAAATTTTCTCATTTCGACAGCGTACGCCTTATTTGGCGATCAAGGAATACTGGGGTGATAGGGGGCGGCTCAGGTCGATGTGCCCCCCGAGGGTCTCCCGCTCCCCGCCCTCGATGAGGAGCGAGACCTTCTTGACGTTTTTGAAGTTAACCGCGAGCGTGTCCACGAGCGCGTAGACCGCCGCCATCTCCGAAGAGGACCCGTAGGCGAAATTTTCCATGACCTCCTTGGTGAGATCGACATAAGCGACGCCGTCCTTGGTCACGAAAATCTGTCGGACCTTGGTTTCGGGAGGGAAGGGAGGGATAAGGTCCTTCGCTGATCCCTTAATGAGTTCGACGACGGTCGTCTCCAGGTCATCGGTCAGGGTGGGACCGGCCGGAACTTCCCGCTCCTCCGGGTGGAGGAGGTCGTCATCCTCCGATAGGAAGAAGAGCGTGATCATCCGGGTGCCGGCCGTCTCTCGCGGGGCCGAGGGGGCGTCGGGAGACGATAGTTCGGTCTCGTGCTTGATCTTTTCCCTGTCGCCGCTGTTGAAAAGGATGAGAACGAGTACGGCGAGGATGATGACGAGACCCGCCAGAACCAACCATTTCTTTGTGGTCATGATTCTCTTGTCAGGAATTGCTCTTGAAGTATTCGACCAAGCTCAGGTAAATCGCCCGGGCCACGTTGTCCTGGAATTCCTCCGACCCGAGCTGCTTCTCTTCCTCGGGGTTCGAAATGAATGCGGTCTCGACCAGGATGGCCGGACAGGCGACACCGGTCAGGACTTTGAACGGGGCCTGCTTGACCCCCCGGTCCAGGGTACCGAGGAGCTCGTTGAGCCCCGCCTGGATCTTCTCCGCCAGCAGGCTGCTCTGCTTCAGGTAGGCGGACTGGGCCAGGTCCCAAAGGATCATTTTGACGTCGTCCTGGTTCTCCGGCTCGATCTGTGCTTCCAGGACGCTCGAGGTGTTTTCCATGTAGGCCAGCCGGCGGGACTCTTCGTCCGTGGCGTTGAGGCTCAGGAAGTAGGTCTCCGAGCCGCGGGCGTTCTTCCGCATCGAACCGTTGGCGTGGACGCTGATGAACAGGTCGGCCTTGTGGTTGTTGGCCAGCGCAGAACGGTTCTCCAGCGAAACATCCGTATCCTTGTCCCGCGTCAGAAACACGCGGAAGGCCTGGTTCTTCTCGACGATGTCCCTGAGTTTCAGGCTGATGGCCAGGGTGATGTCCTTCTCCAGGGCGCCGAACTTCCCCTTGGCGCCGGTTTCAAGACCGCCGTGGCCGGGGTCGACGACGATCGTCCAGAACTTTCTCAGTTCTTGAGCTCCGGCGGGCCGGACGGCCGGAGGGAGGGCGGTGGCGTCCCCAGGAGTCTCTGTCAGGGTAGCCTCCCGGACGGGGGGCGCAATTTCTCCAGGTTTATCCGCCGACTTCAAGTCGATGGTCAGTTCAAAGGGGTTCGCGCGGACCTTGTGCTCGAATGAAAAATCCTTCCGGCGGAGGTTGATGGAGAACGCATAGGACTCCTTCCCTCTCGACCAACCCACGGACTCGATAAGATCGCTCTTGAACGCAGCCTGTTTCACCCGGAGAGAGACTTTGGTTTCCAGGGAGACGACGAGCGAAGAGGGCTTTGTTTGGAAGGAATAGGACAGGGGAACATTCGAGGACAGGGTGATCCGGCTGAACCCGGTAAGGTCTTGGGTCGACAACTTCAGAACGGGCTGGGTTTGGGACCAGGACAGGGAAAACGACGCCAAAAGATAGAAGGCCCCCGCGAAAACCCGTAAACTTCTTCTCTTCCGTTTTATTGTTTCTTGCAAATGTAAAAATGGAGGCGGCGGGAATCGAACCCGCGTCCGAAGACATTCAACAGAGGGTGTCTACATGCTTATCCTCTTCGCTTCTCTCGCCCCGCGGAACCCGAAGAGGAAAAGCGCCGCGGCGCCAGCCCTGCGGAAATTTTGCTCTCGGGATCCAGGACTAATCCCGTTCGCTATCCTGCTGGTTGACGCTCCCCGGGAACCGCAGGAGTGAACCCGGGAAACGGCTGCCTATTCTATTAGGCGGCGACTGCGAAAGGTTGTGCAGTTAATTTGTTTTCCACCTTTTTATCGAGGTGGGTGGGACCTCGGCATGCGACCCCTGTCTCACTATCTCCGTCGAGACCAGATCGCCCCCATCTCCTCTCAAGAGCTATTATAGGGGATGACAGCGAAAATTGTCAAATATCGGCAAGTTGATTTAGTAGTTTATTGGGTTGATTTATTGCCGGATAACCGGGAAAATAGGAGGCGATGGCGTGGAATCAGGTCTATGATCCCCTTGGGAACTGGGTCGTCTCGACCCTCGTTGCCGCCCTGCCCATCTTCGTCCTGCTCGGCACGCTGGCCTTCCTCCGGCTAAAGGCCCACGCGGCGGCCCTCCTTGGTCTCGCCTCGGCCCTGGCCGTTTCGGTCCTGGTTTTCGGCATGCCGGCGGACAAGGCCCTTGCCGTTTCCCTCTTCGGCGCCGCCTACGGGCTTTTCCCCATCGGCTGGATCATCCTGAACGTGATCTTCCTCTACACGCTGGCCGACGAAAAAGGAACGTTCAAAGTCCTTCAGGAGAGCCTGACCGGCATCACCCGGGACAGGCGCCTCCAGCTCCTCCTGATCGCCTTTTCCTTCGGGGCGTTTTTCGAAGGGGCGGCCGGCTTCGGCACCCCCGTCGCCGTGACCGCGGCTATCCTCATCGGCCTCGGGTTCGGCCCGCTGGCCGCTTCCGGGTTGTCGCTCATCGCCAACACGGCCCCCGTGGCCTTCGGCGCACTCGGGACGCCCATCATCGCCCTGTCCGGCGTCACCGGCATCGAGATCCAGAAGCTGAGCATCATGGTCGGACGGCAGTTGCCATTCTTCTCCATCCTGGTGCCCTTCTGGCTCGTCTGGGCCTTCGCGGGGTTCAAAGGAATGCTCGAGGTCTGGCCGGCCCTGCTCACGGCCGGAGCCGCCTTCGCCATCCCCCAGTTTCTGGTCTCGAACTTCCACGGCCCGTGGCTCGTCGACGTCATCTCCGCGGCCTCCTCCATCCTGGCCCTCATCCTCCTCCTGCTCGTTTGGCACCCCAGAAATATTCACGGGTTCGGAGGGCCCGAAGTCAGCCAGGACGCCCGGGCCCGGCACGGCCACAGCCGCCGGGACATCATCCGGGCCTGGACGCCGTGGCTCATCCTCAGCGTCCTCGTTTTCATCTGGGGTATCCCTCAGGTCAAAGCCCTCCTGGACGGGGTTTTTGTCCTCAAGGTCCCCGTTCCCGGAGTCGATGGGCTCATCAACCGCGTGCCGCCCGTCGTCCTGAAGCCCACGGCCGAGGCTGCGATCTATACGTTCAATGTTCTGTCTTTCACCGGAACGGGGATCTTCCTGGCCGCCCTGATCTCGGCCCTCGTCATGGGTTACCGTCCCCACGAGGCCGCCGCCGCCTGGTGGAGGACCCTCAAACGCGTGCGTTTCTCGCACCTGACCGTGGCCGCCATGCTCGGCGTGGGATACACGACTCGCTATTCGGGACTCGATGCGGCAATGGGGCTGACCTTCGCCAAAACGGGCCTCCTCTACCCGTTCTTCGGGACGCTCCTCGGATGGCTGGGCGTCGCCCTCACCGGCTCGGACACCTCGTCGAACGTCCTTTTCGGGAGCCTTCAGAGGATCACGGCGGAACAGCTCGGGCTGAGCCCGACGCTCATGGCCTCGGCCAACAGCAGCGGCGGCGTCATGGGCAAAATGATCGACGCCCAAAGCATCGTCGTGGCCAGCACGGCCACGAAGTGGTACGGCCATGAAGGCGAGATCCTGCGCTACGTCTTCTTCCACAGCCTAGCCCTGGCCTCCCTCGTCGGCCTTCTCGTCATGCTCCAGGCCTACGTCTTTCCATTCACAAGATTGGTCGTCAAGTAAGTCTATACGCGGGAAAAATGAGCAATAAAGAACCCATGATTAAAGAAGCGCACGTCTGCCCGCCCTGGCTGTCCTGGCTGCTGATCAATCCTATCCGGAGCCTATCCCAGAATCCCAGGAAAACCCTCCAACGCTTCATCCGAGAGGGAGATACCGTCCTGGATGCCGGCTGTGGACCCGGTTATTTCACGACAGCCATGGCCGAACTCGTAGGCGAGAACGGGCTCGTAATCGCCGCGGATATCCAAGAATGGATGCTCGAAAAGGTGCGAAGGCGGGTGGAAAAGGCAGGCTTGCCGGGACGGGTCCGTCTGCATCTCGCTCAGGCTGACCGCCTGAATGTCCCGTCGGATCATGTGGATTTCGCGCTGGCCTTTTGGATGGCCCATGAGGTGCCGGATAAAGGCAGGCTCTTTACTGAAATTCTAGGATGTCTTAAGCCTGGGGGGACACTGCTATTGGCCGAGCCGAAAATTCATATTAGCGAGAATTATTTTCGCGAGATCGTGGAGGCCGCCGGGAAAGCGGGATTTAGTACGGCAGGTCCCGTCCCGGTCCGGTTAAGCCGCGCGGTGATTTTTAATAAACCCGGAAATCCTTGACTAACGCAGGGCATCGATGCGCGGTATCGCCCATTCCAGGATGCCGGCCATTCTTGCCAGGCGCACGTCAAGCTGACTAAGCTGCGTCAGGCGCTTGGTTTCGAGTTCCATAATGGCCCCGGCGTAGTCGCCCGCCTCGATCTTGCGGTATTGGGGAATGACGTCAAGCGGTTCGGGCAGTTGGCCCTGCCCGCCTATGGTGAGCCGGGGAAAGTCCGGTTCTAGGCGCGTCAGTTGCTTCAAATACACGGGGTAGCTGAAGCTTATGCCGAAGCGCGTCATGTAAGTCCCGGCCAGCGCCTTCAGGGCGGCAGCCGGGTCGGGCTGGCCCGCGGCCAGAACGGCGAGCGCCGCGTTGATGCCCTGCGCATCCCGTAGCACCGCCTGATGGGGATAGACGGTGGCATCGTCGTCAGCGGGAGAAAGGGCCGTAAAACTGCTGTTTAGGACCTTTTCGACCTCAAGAAGGCCGTCGTTCACCGCATCTGTCCTGCCCGCGGGAATGGCGACGGCCCTCGCGTCGAAATCGGCGGCCGCCATCCCGAAGGCGGCGACGCCGGCGGCCAGCCTGGAGACGATCGGGGCATTCGCTCCCGCGGCGAGCAACTCTTCCTTGTTCACGGCAGCTGCAAGGTCGGCGGCTCTCGTCTCGAGGCTGTAGGGCAGGAAGCCGTCGTCCAATTGCCCGGCGGCGCGGAAGGCGAACTTCGCGATCTTCGCCAAATACGGCCAATCGACGAGGGCGGAAGTCTCGAAGTTCGAATGATACAACGTATCGTATTCGTCGCTCGAAGTTTCGAATTTCACGCTGGGGACCCCGGCCGCCGTGAACGGCCACTGGTCGTTCCAGGAGTTGCCGGGAGTGACAACCTCCGCCCCGTTGGGCAGGAGGTCAGGGCACCGCGCGGCAAGTCGCTCCAGCCAGGACTTGAGTTCGGGGTTCGACCGCAGGGTAAGCGGGGAGCCCTTCACCGCCATGCTCTCGAGGTTGATCATCGCCCGAACCCGGCCGGGCCAATCCTTGTGGGCGCGCGCTACGGCCCACCAGGCGCCGACGAGCCATTCATAATAGGCGTTCGTGTAGCCGAACTCCTCGCCGGCCGTCGCGAGAAAGACGACGGTCGTCTTCGGGCGGTGACCGGACGCGCGCATCGCCTTGGCGACGGTCAGCATGTTTGCCAACGCGGCCGTGTCGTCGACGCCGGCGCGGAAGTGGGCGTCCTGGTGCGCGGCCATGAGCACCATCTGTCCGTCGCAGCGCTCGCCGGGCAGTTCGCCGATCACGTTATAGGCGACTCCGCCGTCCCGCTCGAGGGTGACCTTTTCTTTCAACACCATGGTCGCCGTCACGGGCCCGGCCTCGATCCGAGACTTGAGCCAGTCGCCGTCGCGGCGCGAAACATAGACCCACGGTGGGGCATCGAGATCGTATTGGCCGTCGAAACTACCTAGGGCGCTATCGCTCACCGAGAAATACTTCGAGTCTTCAGGCGTATACGTGCAGATGACACCGGCGGCCTTCCGGTGCCCTGCCTCGAAGGCCGGCCAGGTGAACCACCACGAGCTCATCTTCGCGTCCACAAGGACGAGCTTCCCGGCGACGTCGCCGGCCGCATCGAATTCGGCCGCCGTTCCACCCTTGACGTAGACGACAGGCGCGGTGATGCCCCCCTCCGGCGTTGGTGGAACGCCCGCGATAGTCGAGGCGACCATCACGCGGTCCCCTGCAGCAACGCTCGCCTTCTCGAACTCGAATACGTCGACGGGAACCGGTTCGAGGCGCACGTTGCTAAGTCCCATGGCCCGCATTTCGGCCGCCACCCTGTCCCCGACGGCACGCTCCGCCGGGGTCCCGGCCCAGCGGAAACCGAGATCCGGATTCGTGCCGAGCGAGCAGAAATACGTCACGATCCCCTGTGGGTAGCCTTCAGCGAACAGTTTGTCGACGGCCCTGTCGAACGCCGCAGTCCCTGTGGTGTCATCCGCCGGAACCAGAAGGGGGATCGACAGAAAGAAAAGAAGGAGAAGTCTGGGGAGTCGTTTCACGGTCACCTCTATTTCATTTTATCCATCATTGAGGCCAAATGCTATTTGACCTGCAACCAACGATCGCGATCCGGTCCATGTCAAACCGCGGATTCCGAGTCCGACATCAGGGTCGCCCAGCCAAGTCCGTTTTCACTTCGCACGAGCCTTATAGACGACGGAAAGGACACTCTCCGTTACGAGGTCCTGCACATCCAAGTACAGGTAGTGTAAGGCTCCTTGTTCGGTTGTCCTCCGCTTTTTAGCTCGCCATGCGCCTGAAAAATATGTTAATAATAATGCCTATGTCAAGTTTTTCTCCGTTGCCTCTCCCCGCC
>CAZSMW010000396.1:0-8575 GCA_964607985.1 uncultured Eubacteriales bacterium | reverse complement strand
AGGCGCGGCAGGAGTACCTGAAGTTCGCCAAGAAGAAGGTCAAGACGAAAAAGACGATCTCCCGGGCGAAAAAGGCGATGCTGCAGTACGTGCGGCGCAACCTCCGCCAAATGTGGGAACTTGTTGAAACGGCCAGACATCGGAGGAAGATGGTGTTTCGGGCGGTCAGGGAGAGGTGGGGTGGACCCCATAGTTTGGACAACGGGAAGGCCTTAATAAGGTGTGGTATCGGCCCACTGTAATTGCCATTTTATCCGATTCCTTTTCCAAATGCCATTTTCCCGACGATCGACGAAAAAACGGCTTCACCAGTTGACCCAGGAACGACGATCTCGACTCGATCCATGTTAGACTACGACCTCCACGGCCGACGCCATCGCGGCCGAGCTCCCAAAATAGACCTCGTGCGGCGTCCGATAGCCGAGCGCTTCGTGCGGTCGCTCTTCGTTGTAGAACCGAAAATACGCTCCGAGATGCGCCCGGGCCTCGATGACCGTCCGATATTCGTGAAGATAGACCTCTTCGTACTTGACCGAACGCCAAAAGCGTTCGATGAAGATGTTGTCGTAGACCCGGCCGCCTCAGCCGAGGGCGTATCCTTCCGGGGCCTGGAGACCGGGAGCTGCGTATACGCGGCCGGATCGGGCCGCTACGAGTTCTCGGTGGATCCCCTCCCCCGCGTCCTCAGCGCGCGCGTCCTCCCGGCAGCAGGTTCTCGTTGAGGAACCGGGTGAAAATCGTATTGAGGTGGATCGTCGTGCCCAGACCCTCCGAGATGCCGTGCGAGCGGCGCGTCAATCCTTGAAGACGGCCATCTCCGCGAGACCCGCGTTCGACGTCTCCTCGGAGACGGAATCGACGGCGAAGACGATCCACCGGACCTGCTTGGCGGGGAACGAGACCTCCCTGGCCGACTTGGCATCGTTCGGGAGCTCGCCCACCTTGACGGCACTCCCGTCGCTGAACAGGAGAACACCCGAAATGATGTGGTCCTTCGGGTTCGGCCGGTCAAAGAGCCAGACGCGGCTCACCGTCTCGGGCCGGTCCCAGCTGAGACGGATCATGGCCGTTTCCAGCTCGCCGCGGCTCACCCACTCGTTCCGGTTGATGTCGTCCCGGAGGTCGACGATGCCGTCCACGGCGCCCTCGCCGAAGTACTCGATGAGCTCGGTAAAGGGCTTGTTCTTCTTGTGGACCGAGGAGACATTGACCCGGGCCCGGAGGGCGATGTTCCTATCGCTCTTGAGCGGGTCCCCGCTCCCCTTCTCGGTCGCGGCCTCGATGGACTTGTAGGCGGCCCCGTCCAGGAGCATGACCTCCTGGAGGGTCCAGGCGTAGCGGCTCCCGATGGGATCGGCCGCCGTCCGGTTGCCGAAATAGCTCTTATGGAAGTTCGCCGAATAGCCGAGCCAGGCGGTCCGGCCGTCGGCGCTGATGAACTTGGAGGGGAAGTTCACGAAGTAACCCTGGCGCCCGAAATTGTTCATGAACGTGATAAGCCGGTAGGGGCCGGTGATGTCGTCGGCCTCCAGGAGATAGGTGTTCATATCCTCAACGCCCGGCCAGCCGTCCGTCACGCACATCAGGTACTTCTTGAGGGGCGCGTCGTAGGTGATCGTCGTGCAGCCCATCCGGTTGTTCCAGGAGAGGAGGGGCTTGATCTCCAGAAAATCCTTCGCCCAGGCGGCCTTGCCGTCCGCGCCCCGGCCGGCGTAGAATTCCCACTTGGTGATGTCGTTGATGTTCTGCGGGCTGGGGGTCACGCGGGCCAGATAGACCGCGTCGGAGGAGATCCAGCTGTTGCCGGCCAGCCTGGGCTTCGGGTCGGGCTCGAGGGCGCCATCGCCGACGAGATACGCCTTCCCGTCGGGCGAAAACTGCAAGTTCCGGCCGAAATCGACGAAGTGCGGAGTCCCTATCTTCACCTGGTGTCCGTCCTTCCCCGACTCCGGGAAGAGCGGCTTTTCCGGGGTCAGCGGGCTGGGGATCCAGGTCTTGCCGTAGTCCATCGAGATGCGGAAGCCCGGCACCGGGCCGCAGATGGCCCAGCTGTAGAGATCAGGATAATCCGGCTTGGATTTGTCGAAGTCGATGCAATAGGTCCCGAAGTACCAGATGCCGTCATGGACGAGGTTGGCGCTGGGGTAGCGGCCCCCGTAGGGCAGGGCCGATGCGGGCTCCGTCCCCAGGGACAAGATCGTCAGGTTCAGCGGGTCGTCACCCATGATCTTCGCGTTGCCCGTGCGGGCCCGGGCGCCGCCGCCCGACTGGACCGCCTCCTCGCCGATCTCGCCATCGGTCCAGGCGCTGTACATATTCCCATCGGGCGCCCAGGAAGGGTACCACGTGTCGGCGTCCGTGTAGGCGACATAGTTCCTCGTGAAGGCGACGCCTACGATATCCTTCGAGAGTTCGAAGGGGCATGGCTCGGGCAGGACGGATCTCCAGATCCGGGGCTGCCAGGGCCGGGAGGAATATGGAACGATCCTCTCTCCGGCCGGCGCCGCGCAGCCGCAGAGGCCGGCGACGAGCAGTCCCATGATGATGGCGCTAATGAGGTGTTTCATTTGATCTCCTTCTCGGCGAATCCCTCTCCATTCATCGACCCCGTTTCTCGGAACTCCGAAGAAAAGATATAGGTCCCGGAGCCGACGGAATATACCGCCGCGCCCCGTTCGATGCCTTTATACAAAACTCCAGGAACGCTCTCCGCGGGCCGGCCGCCTTCGATGACCGCGGACGGGTCCGAGGCGGGGACATGGACTTCTGCGGTCGTATTCGCGGGGATCGTCACCGTCAGGACGAACCGACCGCCCTCCGTCTTCCATTCGCTAGAGATCCTGCCGCGCATAGAATCATAAAAGGCCTTGACCCACGTCAAACCCGCCGCGGGTTGGGGCCGGATGGCGATCCTGTCGAACCCGACGGCGTCGGGACAGGGCTGGATACCGGCCAGCCATTTGAAGAACCAATCGCTCACGGACCCGAACATGGGGTGGTTGTGGGAGAACGTATCGTCGCTTCCCTCCCAGTGTTCCCAGAGGGTCGTCGCGCCGTTCTCGAGCATGTATCCCCAGCCGGGGAACGTCCGCCGGTCTACGATCCCGTAAGCCGCGTCGGCATGCCCCGAGCCGGACAGGACGTCGAGCAGGAATTTCGTCCCGAAGATCCCCGTCGAGAGGTGCCCCCGGCCGTCCTCCTTCACTTTCTTCAGCAGGACAGAGAGCACCGCGTCCTTCTCGCCCGGAGGGACAAGGCCCATGTAGAGGGCAAACGCCTGGCCGGCCTGCGTCGTTGGGCTGAACATCCCGGTGCCGGGGGTGAGGAACCTCCGAAGATAAGCTGTCCGGATGCTGTCGGCCAGGCGCTCGTACCTTGCGGCGTCCCCGGCCTTCCCGAGGACCGCCGCGAGCCTGGACATCAGCCGGGCGGATTGAAAATAGAGGGGGGTGGCCATCTGGGGGGCGGGGGCTTCCTCGAGCCCTTCATGGTCGCTCAAACCTTCCTTGATGATCCCTTCGGGATTCTGAGCGCTCACCAGGTCGATCCAGGCGGCCGACGTCGCGTACTGTTCCTCCAGCAATCGCCGGTCGCCATAGTACCGGTAAAGCTGTTCGAGAAGCAGGGGGTGGGCCATGTCCCAGCCGATGCCGCAGTACTGGATGCCGACGAAGGGCGCCGTGTCCGTCAGCATGCCGTCCGGCCGGGCGGCGTCCCCCCAGTCCCTGACGGCCTTGGCATAGATGCCCACCATGTCGAAGTTGTCGATGAACGCCTCACTCGTTGCCGCGATGTCGCCGCCGTAGCCGAACTTCTCGCGGTGGGGGCAGTCCGATTGGACGCTGAAGATGTTGCTCAGGAAGGTCCGGCGAACCATCTCCTGGATGCGGTTGAAGAGCTCGTTCGAGCAGGAGAACGAGCCGGCCGGCCCCACGTCGGAATTGAGGGCCAGCCCCTCGATCGAAGCCGGGTCGAAGACGCCCGGATAGCCCGTGACCTCCGCGTAACGGAAGCCGCGAAACGTGAACCGGGGGGTATAGACCTCTTCTCCGCCGCCCCCCGCTATATACGTGTCGCTCTGCCAGGCGACCTCGGGCGAACCAGGACCGCCGATGTTTTCTCCGTTAGCTTTCTTCCCCTTGATCTGGCCGCAGACGCCGGTCATGGGATTCAACCTGCCGTCGGGATAAAGCAGCTCGCCGTAGCGGAGACGGATCGTCGTCCCGGCCGGGGCTTTGACGCGGAGCCTGACCAGGCCCGCGAAATTCCGGCCGAAATCGGCAATGAAGGTTCCCGGCTCGGGCCTTGTGATCTTCACCGGTGCCATGACCGCGGTGACCCTGATGGGCGGCTGCGGCTGGGCTTGGAGGGCGCCGCCGGGACCTGGGACCGGGATCGCGGGAAGCCAGCCCCTCTCGTCGAGACCGGGCCTGTCCCAACTCCTCACTTCCTTCCGGGCGTCGTAGACCTCGCCCAGGTAGACGTTGTTCCTGAGGACCGGCCCCGGGCGGGACTTCCAGGACGCTTCCGTGGCTACGGATATACGCGAGCCGTCAGCAAGCTCGATGTCGAGCTGGGCGATGAAACACGGCCTCCCGACGGGAAGGGACTCTCGGATGTTCCGGTTCCCCCACATGAGGAGAGGAAGGGGGTTGTACCAACCGTTCCCGAGCATGACCCCAAGGCAGTTGTGTCCTTTTCTGAGGAGCGCCGTCACGTCATATGCGCTGTAAAAGATCCTCTTCGAGTAATTCGTCCAGCCCGGGTCGAGGACCTGGTCCCCGACGCGGCGGCCGTTGAGGCCGGCCTCGTAATAGCCGAGTCCCGTGATATAGAGCCGCGCCCCCCGGACGTCCGCAGGTAGGGTGAACTCCTTGCGGAAAAGGGGCGCCGGATCGTCCTTGAAGAAATCCTCGTCGCGCGCGGGCGTCGGTCTGCCGTCCCCGATCCAACGCCCTTTCCAATCAGCGGGCGAGAGGAGCGCCATCTCCCAGGACGAAGGCGCGCTCCACGGAGACGCTGCGCCGCCCATGTCCCAGACGCGGATCTTCCAGAAGCAGCGCTGTCCGCTCCGGAGCGGCTTGCCGCCGTATACGATGTTGAGCGTCTCTCCCGACGGGACCTTCCCGCTATCCCAGAGGTTCCCCGTGTCTGAGGCCAGGGCCTGGAGAGAATCCGCCGTGAGGACCTGGTAGGCGCTCTGGGTCTGGCCCCGGAGGCCGGACTCGACGATCCAGCTGAGGCGGGGGGCGGGGCTGTCTATACCCAGCGGCTCCGTTCTGTATTCGCATTTCAATCCCGAGGGCACGAGCTTGCCCGTGGCAGATGACCGGGTTGGGGCGGGGCGGCAGAAAAGGCCGGCCGCGGCGATGACGAGGAGGGCCTTCCAGTGGATTCGTCTCAAGGGATCGCGTTTCATATAGGCCTTATTGAGGCCGGTCTTAAAGGTCGATAAAAACCTTCATCGTCCGCTCGCGGTTCTGCTCGATGAACTTGTAGGCCTGGGGATATTCCTTGAACGGAAAGTGCTTCGACATCAGGGGCTTCAGGTTCACCCGGCCCGTCCGGATGAGATCGACGGCCACGCGGTAGTCTTCCTCCCTGTACATCAGCGTCCCGATGAGACGGAGCTCCTTGTCCTGGACGAGCCCGATGTCCACGGAGGGCTTTTCGGCGAACACACCGACGATGATGATGTCCGAGCCCTTCCTGGCTGCCCCGATGGCCTGGCCGATCGTCTCCTGGACACCCACGCATTCCAGGATGGCGTCCGCGCGGTCCGGACCGAAGGCCTTGTCCAGGGCGACCGGCAGGTCCGTCGACCGGGTGTTGACGGCGTACGCGATACCGCAATCCTTCGCCACCTGAAGACGGTAGTCGCTGACGTCGGTGATCATGACGGACTTGGCGCCCAGTCCTTTCGCGACCTGGGCGGCAAGGTTGCCGATTGGCCCCGCTCCGAGGACGAGGACATTCAGACCATCGACATTTCCCAGGCGTCCGACAGCGTGCACGCCGACCGCGACCGGCTCGACCATGGCCCCTTCCTCATGGCTCAAGTTTTCGGGGAGCCTCACAACGAGATTGGCGTCCACGGCGATATATTCCTGCGCGGCGCCTTCCGCCTGACAGCCGATGACCTTGAGCTCGTTGCAAATGTGATAATTCCCGTGCTTGCAGGGATAGCATTGTCCGCAGACGAGCTGGGGCATGACGGTCACATTGTCCCCTGGGGCGAGCCCTTCGACCCTTTCTCCGACCTCGGCGATCAGGCCGGAAAACTCGTGGCCCTGGACAATGGGGCATTTGATATAGGGATGCTTTCCGTAATAAGCGTGGATATCGGAACCGCAGATGCCGATCCGTTCAACCTTGATCAGGACCTGGCCGAGGCCGGGGACCGGCCGCTCGATCTCACGGAAGATGACCTTTTCGGGCATTTGCAGAACGGCTTGTAACATGAAATCCTCCTTCAATAGTTCACGGGGCCGAGCGGCTCGATCAAGCCCGGCAGCTGTTTTCCAGGATCTCCAGGATCTCGTCCACCGTCGCCACCCGGGGGTGGTTCTTGTAGTCCGGCAGGATCATCGAAGCCTTGGCGAGGGCCTTGAGCTCATCCTCGGGGATCTTGAGGTCCTTCAGGGTCATCCGGAGCCCGATCCCCCTGAGGAATGCGTCCAGGGCTTCGCAGGACCTCTTCGCGGCCTCGGCGTCGCCGACCCGGACAAGAGCCGGGTCGAAGAGGCGGCCCACGGCCGCGAATTTCACGATCGATGTCTCGTACGTATAGCTCATGATCGCCGGGTAGACGGCGGCCAGAGCCTCGCCGTGGGCCACGTGGGGATAAAGGCCGCTCATGGCCATCCCAATGCCGTGGGGCAGCGTGACGCCGGCGTTGGCGATGCTCAGCCCACCGAGTGTGTCTGCCCAGGCCATCCGGGAGCGGGCGTCGATGTCGGCGCCATTCTTCACGGCCGCGGGCAGGTTCGCCGCCACGAGACGGATAGCTTCGATGGCAAGGAGGTCCGTATAAGGCGATCCGTTGGGATTGATGAAGCTCTCGAACGCGTGGGAGAAGACGTCGAATCCCGTTGTCGCGGTGACGTGCTTCGGGGCGCTGACAACGAGTTCCGGGTCCACGATGCTGACCCGGGGAAAGAGGATGGGATTGAAAAGCGCGGACTTGTTCCTCTCCGCCGGGTTCGTCACGACGGCGACCTGGGTCACGTGCGATCCCGTCCCGGATGTGGTCGTCACGGCGACGACGGGAAGCGTCGCAGCCGTCGGCTGTTTCTTGAAGAAAAGATAATCCCAGCATGTTCCCCCATGCGTGGCTTCGACGGCGATGGCCTTGGCGGTGTCCATGCTCGAACCGCCGCCCAAACCCAGGACGACTTCAGCCCCCGACTCCCGGGCCAACCGCGCCCCGGCCGAAACCACGTCCGTGGTCGGGTTGGGGATGACCCCGTCGAAGTGGGCGACCGCGACCCCTTTCTCTTCCAGGATCCCCTTGACTCTGGCGAAAAGCGGCGCCAGGGCCGGGAACTCGGGGACTGTCACCAGGAGGCATTTTTTTCCGAAGCGGGCGACGATCTCGCCGGCCTCCCGGACACGCCCTCGGCCGAAGCGGACTTCCGTCGGCTGATGATAAACGAAATCTTTCATGTTCGATATCCTTTCATTCTCCCTCCATGATCGGCATATCGTCTATTCTATATGTTTTTGGATGCCGTAAGCACGTAGCTTTTTCCTTCTCAAACATGCCGGGATATTTTCCATCGGACTCACGGCTTGGACGTTGTGGCATGGAGCCAGGATAGAGTCTCCGGCCGTTTCAAATAAAGGAGGAGGGAGGGCCGGACCCTCCCTCTCCTGTGAACGCTGAGTTCGACTCCCTTAGAACCTGTAGAACAAGGAGAACCTGAACTGACGGGATCCGGAAAATCCCCGCAACCCTGTCGAACCAACCGTGTAGGTTCCTTCGGTGGTGTTCTCGTCGGCCGGTCTCCAGGACCCGCCGGGATTCTGGGCGACGTTCAGCGTGTAGGCGCCGAGAAGATTGAAGACGTCCATGTAGATCCCGAGTTTGCCGGGGCCGAGATTGAAGTCTTTCTCGAGTCTCACGTCGAGGCTGTCCGAGGACTCGTTCCTGTAGGTCCCGGGAGGTTCGACGTAAATGGAATACGACGTTGTGCTGGCGTTGTTGGCGGCCGCCCAATCCTCCGGCGGACGGACCGTGACCGTCCGCCCCCAGGGCGAGCCGTCGGTGTGCAGGTAGAAGAACGAGAACATGATCTGGTAAGGGAAGCTGAAGGTGCCGTAGAGCTTGACCAGGAGGGGCCGGCTGTAGGGCAGTTCGCCATACCTGTTGACGAAAGAGTTCGCGCTGGAGAAGTTGCCGAACGAAGCCCAGGAGGCGTAGCCTACGGGATAGTTGCCCGTGGCCTTGGAGAAGTTGACGGAGCCTCCGAGCTGCCAGCCGTTGGAAAATCTCTTGTCGAAGCTGGCCTCCACGGAGTTGTATTTCATGACGCCTTCGGGGATGTTGGTCAGGCGGTTGAACTGTTCGGGCGCG
>CAZSMW010000395.1:0-2520 GCA_964607985.1 uncultured Eubacteriales bacterium | reverse complement strand
CCTTGCCGGTGGACTCCAGCTTGATCGTCGTCTTGAAGTATTCGTAGCCGCCGAAGAACCAGAGCTTGTCCTTGATGATGGGGCCGCCCAGGTGGGCGCTGCCGCTGACGTAATCGGTGACCGGCGTCTCCCCCAGAAGTTTCCACTTGGGATCGTCTTTCTTAATGTTCGAGCTCTGCCACGTGCCGCCTCGATAGAGGAATTGGGCGTCGCCGTGGAACTCGTTGCCGCCCGACTTGGTGATGATGTTGATGGCCGAGCCCGTGAACCCGCCGTACTCGGCCGGCGCGCCCAGGGCTATGATCTGCTCCTCCTCGACGACGTTGTAGTCGATGGGCACCGAATACTGTCCGCCGCCGAACCAGGAGTTAGTGACGTCGGCGCCGTCGATGGTCCAGGAGTTGCCGGACTGGTCGCCGCCGCCGTAGGCGCTGAGCTGGGTGACGCCGGGGGCGAGGTTGAGGATGGCGTGCGTATTCTGCGAGGTGGGGAGGGAGGCCAGCAAGTCCTTGGAGATGTAGGTGTTGGCCAGCGAGGAGTTGGTGACGTCGACGATCGGGGAGGCCCCGATGACGCTGATCTCCGTTTCCAATTTGGCCTGGGCCAGCGTGAGGTCCACTGTGGCCGTCATCCCGGCGTGGATGCTGATGCCGGTGATCTTGGCCGGAGCGAACCCGCTCAGCTCGGCGTTGACCTCGTAGGTCCCGGTGGAAAGCGCCAGGATCCTGTAGCCTCCGTCACCGCCGGTGACGGACGAAGGCTTACCCATCATGTTCGGAGACAGCACCCAGACTGTGACCCCGGGGAGTGGGACGCCCGTGGAATCCATGACCGTGCCCTGAATGACCGCGGTCTCCTTCGTCTGCGCCGCCAGGACCCCGAAGGCAAGAACGATGATTAAAAGAAAAGCTAAACCATACCGTCCGAACCGAAACATCTTTTTCCTCCTGAAAGAATGAATTTAAAATATATGCCTAATCTCCGCCTGACATTTTGGAACTAAAACATCAAGAGAGCTGATTTCCTCAATGGATGACTCCGGATATATCCTTCGCTAACTTCAGGAGGATATCGAGATACTTGGTCTCAATGCCCTTGAGCGTATTCTGGATGATCGAGAAATCGAAGGAGACGGCGCCCATCGGCCGTCCCGTCTCGAGGTTGAAGAAGGGCGCCCCGATCACGATCTGTCCGACGACAAGTTCCTCGTTATTGATTGCATATCCCTTTTGCCTCGTCTTCTTAAGATCGGCCAAGAGATCTTCTTTATTCGTAATGGAGCGTTCGGTCTTTTTAACGAGCGGCAACCGGTCGACGATCGCCAGCATCTCATCCTTTGGAAGAAAAGCCAGAATGGCCTTGCCTACGGACGTGCAATGGATCGCCGGGTTGACGATCGGCAATTGATAGGTCAAGGCGTTCTCGGCAGGACAGTAATAAAGCTGGACGGCGATATCCCCCTCCAGGAAGGCAGCGTCGATCGTGATCCCGTATTTGTGGTGAACGTCATCGATGAAAGGCCTGATGACCTGTCTGAGGCTGAAACTCTTCACCAGGTTCAAGCCGAGAAAGTAGGCGCTCGGACCCAGCGTCAGCAGTTTTGACCGGGGATCCTTCTTCAAATAATTGAGCTCAACCAAGGTGTTGGTAAAACGATAAGCCGAGCTCCTGTCGGTGTCCATAATTTCGGCGATTTCTTTAAGGCTCAGGCTCGTCCGCTCATTGGAAAAAAGGCCGAGAACCTTGAGACCTTTGGCAAAGGGCTTGGAAAAATAAAGGGTCGAAGTCTTTTTCATGAATATTTTAGCGATAGGGGAAAAAATAGTATATTCATAACGGCTTTACTTTATTAATAATAATGATAAAATAACGGATGTCAACAAATATTTCATGATTTCACGATTATATTCAGCGACCGAATGTTTGACCGCCATGGGTATCGTCCCGCAATCATTTCAGGAAGCGTCATTGACTTCCAGGATTTATTTTTTTATATTGCGTCGTTCTTTGCTTCACTTTTTCAGGAGAGAAAGACATGAGTAAAAGCAGGGTTTCGTTCTTTCTTTTCGTGGTTTATCTCGCCTTAATTTCAAGTCCTATTTTTGGAGACGACATGACCGACCTGGTTCTGTTCAACGGATCTTTCTGGACCGTCAATCCCGCCCAGCCTTGGGCGGAAGCGGTTATGATCAAGGGAAACAAACTATTCGCGGTGGGCTCTCTTGAGGAAATCCGGAAATGCGCCCCGAAAGGGACACCCGAGATCGACCTCAAAGGGGGATTTGTTCTTCCGGGCCTCATCGATTGTCACACCCATTTTCTCAATGGGGGCTTTGCCCTTTCCAGCATCCAGTTGAGGGACGCGAAAACCCGGAGGGAATTTGCCGACAGATTTGAGTCGAAAGCCAAGGTCACGGAAAAAGGAGAATGGATCCTCAACGGCAACTGGGACCACGAGCAATTCGATCCCCCGGAATTGCCTAAAAAAGAATGGATCGACGGCAGTACGCCCGACAACCC
>CAZSMW010000394.1:0-3335 GCA_964607985.1 uncultured Eubacteriales bacterium | reverse complement strand
TCAGCAGGGGGGCGATCTTTTTTTCCATTGTCTTTCTTTCCTTTAATAATAAAATAACGAAACGTAAGGGACCTTATACCGGTCGCGGAGGGCCTTCGCGAGCCGCGTTCTCACCACCTCATCGAGATCGAGGCCGCGCTTCCCGGCGAATTCCGCGGCCGTTTCCCGGCGGAACGCCTCTTTCTCCTCCGGGGACGCTCCGCGCCGGAGGGCCTCGTCGACCCGGTCGTCGATCCGTTCGAGTTCCTCTTCGCCGGCCCCGACGGTCCGGACGAGGACGAGGGCCCGCTCGAAGGACGGCTTCAAATCCACGAATCCCGGGGGAGCGGCCCCGAGAAAGCGCTCGATCTCGAGGATAAGCTTTTTTCTTTTTTCGTCCCGGTGGACGATTTTCCTTGCGCCGCCCGCTTTGCGCTCGGCATGCCGGCCGAAGGCCTTCATGACCTGGACCTCGCAAAAGCCGATGGTCAGGATCTTGGCGGACCGTCCGCCCTTGCGGAAATTCTCGAAGGCCATTTCCATGCCTTCGAGGACCGTGTCGAGAGGCGCCTTCATCTTTTCCCAGTGGGCGATTAGAGCTATGTCCTTCGGCGACAGGAAGAACGGGGCCCCCCGCCTTCGGAAGAACTCCCGGGCGATGGTCTGGTAGTATTCGCTCTGAGCGCGGCTGTCCGATTCCACGGGGTCCTCTTCACCCTGCCTTGTTTCTCTCATAGAGGATCCTCAGCCCATCGAGCACCAGGTGCGGCTCGTAGGCCTCGATGGCCGGAACCTCAGGTGTGAGATGACCGCCGAAGCCTCCAGTGGAGATGACCCGGGCCCCCTTGCCCAGCTCTTTCACGACTTGGGAGATGATGTTGGAGACGAGCCCGATATAACCGAAGTAGAGGCCCGACTGCATGCTCGAGACGGTCGTCCGGCCAATGGCCCGCCTCGGCTTCCGGATTTCGATCCGCGGCAGTTTGGCCGTCTTGAGGTAGAGGGCCTCGGCCGAGATCTGGATGCCGGGGGCGATGGCTCCGCCCAAATATTCGCCCTTGGCCGATATGGCGTCGAAGGTCGTGGCCGTGCCGAAATCCACCACGATGCAGGGCCCGCCGTATTTCTGGTAGGCGGCCAGCGCCGCGACCACCCGGTCGGCGCCGACCTCGAGCGGATTCTCATAGAGAATGGGCATGCCCGTCTTGAGGCCGGGCCCGACGACGAAAGCCTCGAGCCCGAAAAGATCGAGGCCCAGGTCTTGGAAGATCGGCGTCAGGGGCGGGACGACACTCGAAATGATTGCGGCTTCGATCTTGTCGGGCTTGATCCCCGCACGCTGGAACAGGCTTAGGAGAACGATGCCGTATTCGTCGCCCGTCTTCTCCTTGTCCGTCTTGATCCTCCAGTCCTTGAGGAGCTTTTTGCCCTTGAAGACGCCGATGGCGATCGTCGTGTTCCCGATATCGAAGGCCAATAACATCTCTATTCTCCTTTAAGAGCCGCGCTTGCCGATGAACGTTCCATCGATCACCGCGCCCCCGGTCTCGAGGCGAACGCGGTCTCCCGGAGTGAAAGTCATTTTCCCCTGAAAGGCATGAACGATCTTATCGCCTGTCCCGCGGATGAAGATATTATACCATGTCTCCAGGCTTTCGCATAGAAGCCGGAGAAGCTCGAACCTGCGAATGTCGTCTCCTATCTTCATGTCCTGGTTTCCGGGCGGGGCGGTTATTTCTTGAGCTCGGCGAGGACGCGGGCCGTGATCCTCTTCTCGAGCTCGCGCTCCATCTCCAGGATTTCTGCCCGGACGAACTCGCGAACGGTGGACCGGAGCGCGTCCGGGTGCGGCTTGAGCCCGGCATCAGGAGGCGCGGAGGGAGCGGGCCGCGCATCGGGGGCGGCGGAGGCCGTGTCCGGCAAGGGGGCCTCAGGAAAAGGCTCTTCTGGCATCGTGGAGGGAGAAAGTTTCCTGTCGATCGCCTCCCTGATCGTCGAAGCGAGCGTTTCCGAATCGAACGGTTTCTGGATAACCCCGTCATGGGGGATGTCCGCGGCCCTGTCGTGATCAAACAGCTCGAACGTCCCCTTGAGGAAAAAAAGCGGCACGTTCCGGAACTCCTCGCGGCCGTTCAGGAACCGCCCGACCTCATAGGCGTCCATCCCCGGAAGAGAGAGGCCGAGGATGACCGTGTCCGGCCGGATCGACAGAAGGGCGTCGACGAGCTCGCGCCCGTCCTCGAAGACATAGAGCTTGAAGTCCGGCTCCGGGAAGACCGCCTGGACGGCCTTCTGAACGGAGGGACTGGGGTCGGCGACGACGATACGGTAGGACACGTGTTTCCTCCTCTCAATACTCGATGTGGACCGAGTCCTCGCCGAGAAGGTCCTCGATGCGCTTTTTCAGTTCCTCGGTCGGTGTCACGCCGTGGACCTCGGCCGACTGGGTCAACATCCGGTAGGCGTGCGGCGTCTCGAGCTCAAAGACGACCGGACACTTCCCTTCGTATTTGTCGAGGACGGACCTGAGCGCGTCCAGGACGGAGTCCTCGAGACCGGGGAGGAAGATCCGGATGGTCATCCGCTTGGCCAGTTTCTCCAGGGCTTCGGTGAGGGGCATCATTAGATTGAGACTGATCCGGCGGCTTTCCCCTTCGCCGCCGAACTTGCCCTTGACCCAGACGAGCTGGCCTTCCCTCAGGTAAGCGCCGGACTTGCCATAGGCTTCGGGAAAGGCCACGACGTCGATCCGGCCGGTCATGTCCTCAAGGAGGAACGTGGCCATCCGCTCGTCCTTCTTCGTCTTAAGCGGCTTGATCACGGCGATGATGCCGACGACCCGAACATCCTTGTCAAAGTCCTTATTCTCTTCGAGGTCACCGATGTCGTGGGAGATGAGCTTGTCGAGCCGGCCCTTGAACCGGGCCAGGGGATGGCCCGTAATATAGAAGCCCAGCGCGTCCATCTCGTAAGAGAGAAGGAGCGACTCGTCCCACTCCCGCATCTCGCGGACCTCGGCCGGGACCTCGGGCGGTTCAAGGACGCTTCCTCCGAAGAGGAGGTTCTGCTTCTGGGCTTCGGCCTTCTGGACCTCGTGGCCGTACTCGATCATCCGGTCCAGCATGTGGAAGCACTGGGAGCGCCTCCAGCCCAGGGAGTCGAAGACGCCTGCCTTGATCAGGCTCTCCAAGGCCTTCCGGTTGACGATCTTCGAATCCGTGTCCTGGTATAGATCGAACGGCGATCCGAATGCCCCGAGTTTCCCGCGCAGGGCCAGCAGTTCGCCGATGGCCGCCTCGCCGACGTTCTTGACCGCCGACAGCCCGAAACGGATGTTCTCTCCCTCCACGGTGAAG
>CAZSMW010000393.1:0-10827 GCA_964607985.1 uncultured Eubacteriales bacterium | reverse complement strand
CGGGCGGCGGCGACGCCGTCGACGCCCGTCTCCCCCATCATCCGCAGGGCGTCTGCGGCAGTGTGGATGTCGCCCGAGCCGATGATCGTCCTGTCGGGGAACTCGCGTTTGACCTTCGCCAAAAAACCCCAGTCCGCGTGGCCTGAATACTTCTGGTCCACGCTCCGGGCATGGACGCAGATCGCGGCGGCCCCGGCCTCGAACGCGCCCCTGGCGATCTTCCAGAAGGCGTCGTGGGCCTGGTCCGACGCGCGGAACGCCCGGCGAAGCTTGACTGTGACGGGACGGTCGGGGACGGCGTCGATGACGGCCCGGACGATCTCCAACGCCAAGCCTGGGTCGTCCATCATGTATCCGCCGCGCTTTCTGGAGATTACCTTGCGGACAGGGCAAGCGAAGTTGAGGTCGATGACGTCGAATCCCAGTTCACGCAAACCGACCGCCGCCTCGGCCATGGTCGCGGGTCCCGTGCCCATGATCTGACCGGCGATCGGACGGTCGGCGTCGTCGATCCGGGTCATCTTGCGGCGGCGTCGGATCTCGACCGCGATCTGCCGGTCCAGCATGGCTTCCGTCGCGGTGTAGGCCGCCCCGCACGAACGGCAGATCAGACGGTAGGGGAGATCGCTGTAGCCGGCCAGCGCGGCCAGCACGACCGGAAACTCGATCTCGATCCGGCCTATTTTAATTGGGGACACAATACCAATTTCCGAATTTCCAAAATCTCCCCTGGATTATACGTCAATTTTCCTAATTCGGAAATTGGTATTGTGTCCCCAATTTAATTGTGTTATTTCTTAGCCCTCATGGCGACACCCGTCGAAAAATGGGTCGAGGAACAGACCAGGCTTTTCGAGCCGAAGCACATCTACTGGTGCGACGGTTCAGAGGGGGAAGCCCGCCGCCTCATCGAAATGGGAATGCGCGAAGAGAAGATAGGCGCCCACGATATCTTCCGCGAGCTCAACCAGAAGAACTGGCCCAAGTCCTACCTTCATCGTAGCCATCCCACCGACGTCGCCCGGACCGAAAAACTGACTTTCGTCTGCCCCTTGGAAAAGGACCAGGCAGGCCCAAACAATAACTGGATGGCCCCCAAGGAAGCCAAGGCGCTTATGACGAAGCTGTCGCGCGGTGCTATGCGCGGCAAAACCATGTACGTACTGCCCTACATGATGGGGCACCCGGATTCGCCCTACGCCCGGGCCTGCGTCCAGATCACCGACGTCTCCTATGTCGCCGTCAGTATGCGGGTCATGACCCGGATGGGAAAGCATGTCCTGGACAAGATCGGCGGCCGCGAGACCTTCGTCAAGGGCGTCCACTCGGTCGGCGACTTCGACCCCGAAAAGCGGTTCATCATGCACTTCCCCGAGGAGGGGCTCGTATGGAGCATCGGCTCCGGCTACGGCGGGAACGCGCTCCTCGGAAAGAAGTGCTTCGCCCTCCGCATCGCCTCCTGGCTCGGACTGAAGCAGGGATGGCTGGCCGAGCACATGGTCATCATGGGGATCGAGGACCTCCATGGCGACGTCACTTACATCACAGCGGCCATGCCCTCCGCTTGCGGAAAGACCAACCTGGCGATGCTCGAGTCCGCTCTCCCCGAATACAAGGTCCACACGATCGGCGACGACATCGCCTGGCTGAACATCGGCCCGGATGGCCGCCTCTACGCCATCAACGCGGAGGCGGGGTTCTTCGGCGTCGCGCCCGGGACCTCCATGAAGTCAAATCCGAACATGGTCCGGACGCTCAAGACATCGAACTTCTACCCGACGCTTTTCACCAACGTCGCCCTCAACACGGACACCAACGAGCCTTGGTGGGAGGGGTTGGACGGGCCCGTGCCGGAGCACCTCCTGGACTGGCAGGGCAATCCCTGGAACCCTTCCATGGGAACCAAGGCCGCCCAACCGAACTCCCGTTTCACGGTCTCCCTCTACAACTGTCCGACGCTCTCGAAAGACTTCGACAATCCCTATGGAGTCCCCATCTCAGCCATCATCCTGGGCGGTCGGCGGTCACGCCTTATCCCGCTCGTGACGGAGGCGTTCAACTGGGACCACGGCGTCTTCTTCGGAGCGAGGATGGGCTCGGAGACGACGGCCGCGGCCGCGGGCAAGGTCGGGGTTCTCCGGCGCGACCCCTTCGCCATGCTTCCGTTCTGCGGCTACAACATGGGCGATTACTTCCGGCACTGGATCAACATGGGAAAGCTCATCAGCCGCCCGCCGAAGATCTTCTCCATGAACGCGTTCCGGGTGGATGAGAACGGCAAGTTTATCTGGCCCGGGTTCGGCGACAATATCCGCATCCTGAAGTGGGTCCTGGACCGAGTGCACAGCCGGGTGGGGGCGCGCGAGACTCCCATCGGGCTCGTCCCGAAGGTCGAGGATATTGACACCTACGGCCTGGACGTTCCGGCCGAAAATCTGAAGAAGCTTTTCGAATTCAAGCCGGACGAATGGGGGCCCGAGCTTGAGGATATCAAGAAGTTCCTCGATGGCTTTGGCCGCCACATCCCCTATGAAATCCGGCAGAACTACGAGGACCTGGCCTCCCGCATCCGCCGGGCTTAAATCGGGGACACGATATCAGTTTCCGAATTAAATAATTGGGGTGTTTTTCCAGGGGGGATTTTCGTAATTCGGAAATTGGTATTGTGTCCCCGATTATTTTACGGTGACGGACTTGGCCAGGTTCCGCGGTTTGTCGATGGGCCGTCCGAGCTTGTCGGCCGCGTAGTAGGCGATCAGTTGTCCGGCAACGGCCGCCAATATCCCGAACTTACCGTCGTTCCCGGTTTCGATGTAAATCACATCACGCTTCCGTTCCATCCGGTCATCATTGGTGATTGTGAAGACCTTCGCTCCGCGTGCCTCCACCTCCCTGGCGTTGGATATGATGTCCGGGTCGTTGTTGGAGACGAGGCTGATGACCGGCGTCCCGTCCTCGATCAGGGCGATGGTCCCGTGCTTGAGCTCGCCTCCCATCATCCCTTCGGCGTGGATGTAGCTCGTTTCCTTGATCTTGAGGGCGATCTCGCGGGCGACCGGGTAGGTCAAACCGCGCCCGATGACATAGGTGTCCTTCGACACCGCGATCCTCTCCGCGATCTCCCGGATCCGGTCCTTTTTTCGGAACAGCAGCCGGATCTTGCCGGCGACGTTGTCTGTATCGACGGGGAACCCGAACTCTCTGGCGATCCGTAGCATGAGGACGGCTTGGTTGATGAACGCCTTCGTGCTGGCCACACAGACCTCCTGGCCGGCCAGGATATGAAGACTGAGCTCGCTCATCCGCTGGATGGTCGAATAGGGCACGTTGACCACGGCGGCGATCCGGCCGCCTCGTTCCCGGGCGTACTTCAACGCGTCGATGACGTCCATCGTCTCCCCGCTCTGGCTGAGGGCGATGATGAGCGTGTCCCGGTCGACGTTGGCGTAGTGCCGGAATTCGGATGCGATCAGCGTCTGGCTCTCGACGCCCGTCCGGTGAAGATAATAGGCGCCGAGGAGCGAGGCGTGGTAGGACGTCCCGCAGGCGGCGAAGATGATCTTTTTCGAGCCCCGGACGAGCCGGATGAGGCCGTCGAACTCCGCTTTCTGGTCGTTCTCCATCGAGAACAACATCCGCTCGACGGCGGCCGGCTCTTCCAGGATCTCCTTGAGCATGTAGTGCTTGTGACTCCGCTTGACCGATTCCTTCTGGTCCCAGACGAACTCGCGCATGGCCTTTTCGATCGGCCGGCCTTTGCGGTCGAAGAACCGGAAACTCTCCGCGCCGACGACGGCGAATTCGTCGTTCTCGAAGAACACCGCCCGCGAGGTCGCGTTCGAGAACGCGTAGATGTCGGAAGCGAGGATGTTCATGCCGTCCGCTGCGCCGAGGACGAGAGGGGAATCGCGCTTCAAGGCGAAGATCTCTTCCCGGCCCTTGATCGCGGCCAGGACCGCGAACGAGCCCGCCGCTGCCGCGAAGAAATCCGCGATGACGGCCTCGGCCGGCTTTCTTTTTAAGCCCTCCTCGAAAAAATGGGCGATGACCTCGGAATCGGTCTCGCTCGCGAAGCGATGCCCCTTTTTCTCCAGGCTTTTTCTCATCTCCTCGTGGTTCTCGATGATGCCGTTGTGGACGATGACGACCCTCCCGTCGCATGAAACGTGGGGGTGGGCGTTCCGCTCGGTGGCGCCGCCGTGGGTTGCCCAACGGGTGTGGGCGATGCCCATCCGGGTCGTCGCGCGTCCGGCGGCTTCGATGTCGATGCCCCCGACGGCCTTTTTCAGGTTCCGTGAATCGTAGAAGCCGTAGGAGTCGTAGCCACGATATTCCAGCCGTTTCAGCCGCTCCAGGAGGACCCGGGACGGAAATTCAGTTCTGGACGCGATGCCGATAATGCCGCACATGATCTGTTTCCTCGAAATGGATTCTCATTCTTTCTAAGGGCGGGACGGAACCGGCGGAACCGGTTGACACGGCCCCCTTGTCGAAGCCCTAATGTATTACCTCCCGGCCCCGGAGTCAATACAATGCGACAGGGTGAGCGATAGGGGAGTCCCGCGTAGACGAACGCGCCCGGACTCGGATATACTGCAGGCTGGGTTCACCGGTTATTCCGGATGTGGCCTCTGGAAGGAGGGTCGCGATGAAAACAGTTAAAACGATGGTCGCCGCGGGAGCCATCCTTGTCTTTGCCGCCGGTCTTTTTGTCCTGTCCGCAGGATCGGACCGCAGCGCCGACGTCGAGAGACGGGACAAGGCCGCCTCAGATCCGGGTCAGTCCTTTGTCCGGTCGACTTCGCCTCCGGAGGACTGCCCCTTCCCCCCATCGAAGGATCTTGTCGGCCTCGAATTCACGGGACGGCACGTCGAGTATACCGACGCGGATACTTGGTATCCCTCCTGGGCTTCGGACGGGAAGATGTACTCGCCATGGACCGATGGGCGCATCGGGGCCGTTTCGTGCGATTCGTATGGGGACAAGGCTGCGACGGGCCAGGCTGTTATCGAGGGAGACGATCCAATGGCCCTTAAGATCACGGCCATCGGCACGCGTCCTGGGTCGCCGAAGCCCTACGAGGGGCGCTATCCCTGCGGCAGCCTCGTCTTCGACGGCGTCTGGTATTATGGCACTTACGCGCTCAAGAATACCCACTACGGGCTCAACTGGCCCGTCCTCGGCCCGACGCCGGGTTTCTACGTTTCGAAGGACCTCGGCCGGACCTGGCAGGATCCGCCCCACACGTGCGAACCAGGTCTGACCCTTTTCCCGGAACCCTCCATCCTCGCCGGCCCGGTGAAAATCGGCGCTCCGCACTTCGTCGATTTCGGAAAGAACATGGAACACTCCCCGGACGGGAGAGCCTATCTTGTCGGGCACGGCTCCGAGGAGCTGGACCTCGAGGACCGGCCGGCCAACTTGAGCTGGATCACGGGTGATCAGGTTTACCTGTGCCGCGTGGCGCCGTCACCCGAAACCATCAACGACGCCTCGCGATACGAGTATTACGGGGGACGCGACGCCGCCGGATGGCCCGTTTGGACGAAAGACTTCTCCATGATCCGACCGCTCCTCGAGTGGGACAACAACATGGGCTGTGTCACGATCACCTATGACACGCCGCTCAAGAAATACCTCATGTGCGTGACGGACGGCGTCCTCACCATCTGGAAGTTCAACACCTACGTCCTTGAGGCCGACGAAATAACCGGCCCCTGGCGGATGGTCGCCTACCTGAAGGATTTCGGCGAGCAGGGATACTTCGTCAACTTTCCCTCGAAGTTCATCAGCGCCGACGGCCGGACCCTCTGGCTCAGTTATTCGGCCAACTTCACCAACGGCTACCTGAACACCCGGTTCAAGTCCTCGCCCGACGGCAGCAGGTACGCCATGTGCCTCCAGGAGGTGAAGCTGCGGGATTGACAACTGCGGCCCATGAACGGTATGTTCAGGACTCGCGGGGCGGGGTAGCCCCCCCCGGGCGAAAGCCCCGCCGGGAAGGAGAAGGCATGAGAAAAGACAAAGAGACGGCACACCGAATAATCCCGGGCTGCGCTCGAAGCGGCATGAGCCGCCGGCGGTTCCTCTCGGGGTGCGCGGCGTGTGCTGGGGCGGCCGGCCTGATGGGCACGCCTTCCTGGCTGCGTTCGGGGGTCCCTTCGATCGGCGGCCGGATGGCCGGGCGGCCGGGCGATAAACTCAAAATCCGAATCCTCTACGCCCTGCACGCGGCGAAGCAGGACAGGCCCGACTGGCCGAACATCGGTTTCGATTTCCAACCGGTCATGGACTCGATTAACAGCGAGCTGCGCCGACGTTTTCCCGACTGGACGTTCGTCCCCACTTTGGCCACGGGCCCCGAACAAGCCCAACAGGTCCTCGATGGGGACAACGCCGCGCCTGTCGACGGTTACATCGTCTACCAGATGAACTGCTGGAACCGGGTTGCCCAGACCATGGCCGCTTCGGGCAAGCCCGTGCTTTATGCCGATTTCCAATACGCCGGGAGCGGCGGATTCCTCGTCTATACGGCGGGCTTCCTCCGCGCCGGGGCGCGCAACGTCGGTTTTGTTGCGTCCTCTGATTATGAAGACATGATCGAGGCCGTCCGCGGCTTCGAGAAGGCGAAGGCCGCCGGTCCCGGGTTCGATTTCGCGGCGGCGACGGCAAGAATCCGCGCTTTGCGGACGCCGAAACCCGGCGATCTCGCCTGCGCGCCTGACGCCCTCGCGACGCTCTCCGCGGCCGAAACCGTCCGACGGATGAAGGCCTCAAAGATCCTGGCAGTCAGAGATGATAAATCCGGCCCGGAGACCACGCTCATGGGCGTTCCGGTCATCCAGATCCCGTTCGCTGAGGTCAACGATGCCTGGGCCGCGGCGGACAAGGACGAGGCGAAGGCGATCGCCGCCCGTTGGATGAAAACGGCCGCCCTTGTCGAGGGGGTGAGCCTCAAGGAACTGGAAAACTCAGCGGCGATGTATCTTGGCCAGAAGGCAGTCCTGAAGAAACACGGCGCCAACGCCATCACCATCAATTGCTTGGGTGGCTTCTACGGCGGCCATATCCATGCTTATCCGTGCCTGGGTTTCCATGAGCTGCTCAACGAGGGACTCGTGGGCGCCTGCGAGTGCGACGTCCCCTCGACCACGGCCATGGTTGCGTTGGGAGCGATGACGCAAGGACGGCCCGGATACATCTCCGATCCGGTCATCGACACGTCGGAGCGGCGGATCATCTACGCCCACTGCGTTGCTTCGAATAGAGCTTTCGGTCCGGGCGGCGCCGCGAATCCCTTCCAGATCCTGACCCATTCCGAGGACCGGCAGGGCGCTTCGGTCCGCTCGGTCCTGCCGACGGGCTTCATGACGACGAGCGTCGAGGTTTCAAACGACCGCAAGGAGATCCTTTTCCATCGGGCCAAGGCCGTCTCGAACGATCCCGACGATAGGGCCTGCCGGACCAAACTCGTCGCCGAGCCCGTCGGGGACATCGAGAAGCTCTTTACGATGTGGGACACGTGGGGCTGGCATCGCGTGACGTTCTACGGCGACCTTAAGGAGCCGGTGCGCGGCCTGGCCGATGCGATCGGCTGGAAAGTTATCGAGGAGGCCTAAAGAAAGGAGTCGATCATGATCGAATGCGAAGAAAAAAACGAAGAGACCCCGATCTGCCCTCACTGCGAGGCCCTGTTGACCAAGATCTTCTGCCGGCGATTGGCTTCCGTCTTCGGGAAACGTTATGTCTATTTCTGCTCGCACTGCAAGAAAGTCCTGGGCGTCTCCCATCGGAAAGGCTTCTGGATGGGCTGAGCGGACGCGGTTTCTTAGGGCTCGGGAGGAACCGGGAGCGTGCTCCTCGCTGTGGCCGGGCGCCGGGAAGGGGAAGTGCCCTTGATCGATCCTGACAAAACGGAGCCTGTCGAGATCCCCGTCGAGGGGACGCTTGATCTGCACACCTTCCGACCTTCCGACGTCAAAGACCTCGTTCCGGAATACCTTAAGGCCTGCCGCGAGAAAGGGGTCTTCAGAGTCCGGATCGTCCACGGAAAAGGGACCGGGGTGCTTCAGCGCATGGTCCATTCCGTCCTCGGGAAGACCCCGGAGGTCTTGTCCTTCGAGATCGCGGAACCCGCCGAGGGAGGCTGGGGCGCGACGATCGTCCGGCTCAAGGAATGATACCTTAACTTACGGCGAACGCGAGAATCTTTGCGGTCGGACCGCGTCTATCGAATTAGGAAATCCCTTGACTGATGGCCGGAGGTAGTATATATGATAAGTATATACTTTGAGAAAACTGCGATGAAGACAGCCAAGCTCTTTCGGAACGGGCAAAGCCAGGCTGTCCGCCTGCCCAAGGAGTTCCGTTTCGAAGGGGAATTCGTCTATATCAAGAAATCCGGGAACGCCATCGTACTTCTGCCCGCCAAGGGCGCCTGGGATTCTCTCGTCGGGAGCCTGGATAAGTTCTCGGAGGACTTCATGCACGAGCGCAGCCAGCCTGCCCCCCAGGACCGCGAGACGTTCTGATGCGCTTCATGTTCGACACGGACTTGTGCATCGCCCTGATCAAGCGGAAGCCGGCCAAGGCTCTGCGCAGGATCATGTCCCTCTCGCCCGGCGAGGCCGGCATCTCGGCGATCACGCTGGCCGAGTTGCGGTTTAGGGTCGCCAAGAGCGCGCAGGGAGAGCGCAATTGCCGGGCATTGGATGAATTTCTCCTCCCCTTGGAGATCGCCGATTTCGACGCAGGGGCCGCCGGCTCCTATGGCAAGGTTCGGGCCGCACTCGAAGCGGCTGGAACGCCTATAGGTCCGCTCGACACCCAGATTGGCGCGCACGCCCTCAGCCTGGGCGCCGTCCTCGTGACCCATAACACCCGGGAGTTCTGCAGGATTCCCGGCCTGGCCGTCGAGGATTGGCTCGCCTGAAGACGGCGTCCGGCAAACGCGACAACCCAGAGGGCGACCCAGACGAGGGCGGCTGGGGCGCGACCGACGCACATCTCAAGAAGAACGGATTCCGAACTCGGGCCCAGCTATCTTCCGCTCGTTGCTTCGACGACTTGACATGAAATTCGGGACACAATACCCGATTCCGAATTAAATAATCGAGGTGTTTTTCCAGGGGGGATTTTCGTAATTCGGAAATGGGTATTGTGTCCCTGATTTCAGCTGTATCTCTCACCCAGGACGATGTACGCCAGCCTCCCACTGACGAGGCTCGTGTAGAAAGCCCGGAAGTCGGGCTCCCTTTCCACCGGGACCCGCAGGAGCAGAATGACACTCTCGCCGAACTCCCTATTGACGACTTCGAGGCCCTCGCGGGCGAGGTAGGCCTCCAAGGGCGCGAGAAGGGCGTAAGGGACCGGGGCCGAGATCTCCCGGACGAGTTGCAGTTCCGTCACTCCTGATGCTTCAATGGCTTTCTTCGCGGCCTCGCCATAGGCTCGAACCAAGCCACCCGCGCCGAGCTTCGTCCCGCCGTAATACCGGGTCACGACGACGAGGGTATTCGTTAGGTCGTTGTGCTTCAGCACGTCCAGGATGGGAGGGCCGGCGGTCCCCTGCGGCTCGCCGCTGTTGTCGTAACGGGCGTTCTCTCCCGACATCCCGACGCGGAAGGCCCAGCAGTGGTGTGTCGCGTCGCGCCAGGTCTCCCGGACGCGCTTGACGGCTGCAAGCGCCTCATCGGGCGTGGCAGCCTTGAGGCTCCGTCCGATGAATCTCGAGAGCTTGATCTCGATGGCGCTCTCGGCCTCGCGGGAGATTATCTTCATTCGGCCTCAATCGACCTTCATCATCACGGTCTGTCAGGCCGGGACATTGCCGGAGATCATGATCGCAGAATGGACGTCGCTCCGGATGTCCGGAATTCCGTTAAGATGCCCGGCGTATCGGCCTACCGTCTTCCGTTCCCGGCTCCTGGGGGGGTGCTCGTGGCGTTTCACCGCTTGAATTTGGAACAAAAGTCCACGCCTGTCAAGGGACGCTGGAAAGCGCGCGGTCCGTGCGGTATAAGAAATCGACCAAAGCCCTGATCGAGCCCCATCCGGATGGATTCCCGCATACCGGGGATCGCAAGAGGCCGAGCGTTTCTTGGATAGACCGCCAATCGTCTTCCAAAACGGGGCTGGCGTTCGGGAAAGTTTCACCGAATCAGTTTCTCACGTATTCAGACGATAATGAATCGATAAATAGTGCCTATAAACCATTCTTTATGTTAAATTTATGATTTGACAACACTTTTTTTGATCAAATATAAAATATACTTGACATACGTATAAAATATATTGTATACAATAAATATATAATAATAATATGAAAGGAACAAATCTAACCCAACCACTCGGATACCAATCATTGCCCGAATGTGTGATGAAGTATCTGAAAAATATGTTGGCCATTGGAGAATTAAAACCAGGGACCGAAATCAACCTGTCGATGCTCAGCAAGACTTTAGGGATCAGTCGGACCCCGATCCGAGAAGCCTTGATCCAACTCGTGAAAGACGGGCTGGTCGATATCGTTTCGCGCCGGAAGTTCGTCATTAAAAAACTGACTTTGGAGAACTTAAAACATCTCTACTTCATGATAGGATTGCTTGAATCCGAAGCTGCCGTGTTGTCATGTGGACAGATCACACAAGAGGATATCGCTAAGCTGGAGGACCTCTACTGCGGTATGGAGAAGGCGCTAAAAGGCAACGAATTCTTGGCTTATCTGGACATGAATTCGGCATCTCACGACATCATCATCCAGTATTGCCAGAACGCGATTCTCCTGGATATGTTGAAGAACATTAGGGAAAGGCTCAGTATTATCC
>CAZSMW010000392.1:0-1614 GCA_964607985.1 uncultured Eubacteriales bacterium | reverse complement strand
GCCCCTTGATGAAGAAACGAACAGGCCGTGAATCCTTTTTTTTAGAACGTCGAGGTTCAACCCCTTCAGGGCCGAAATTTCGACGACCGGGATGTCGCAGGCCGAATGGCCGATCGCGGCCATTTCGAACTTCCGGGGCATGTCTATCTTATTGATAATAATAATGTTATCATGATTCCGGAACCTCTCCAGGAGGCGGGCATCTTCCCGGCCGGCCGGCCGGGAACCGTCAAAGACCAGGAGGATGCCCGCAGCCTCCCCGGCCAATTGTTCCCCCCGGCGCATCCCCTCTCGTTCCACGGGATGAGCGGGCCGCCCCAGCCCGGCCATGTCGATGAGATTGAAGACGGCGCCACGGATGACCAGCCGCTCCTTGAGAAAATCCCGGGTCGTCCCAGGATAAGGGGTGACGATGGCCCGCTCCTGCCCGAGCAGGGCATTGAAGAGGGTCGATTTCCCGACGTTGGTCCTGCCCGCTATAGCCAGTGTCGTCCCTTCCACAAGGGACCGGCCGGCGTCGTAGCCGGCGATGAGTTCTTTAATGTCGTCAATGACGCTCTTGAGCTCCTTGATCGTTCCTCCCCTAGTGATCCCGAGATTTTCGTCGGGAAATTCTATCCCGGCCTCGACCCGGGATAGAACGTGGACGATCATTTCACGGATCGATCCTATCCGCCGGGAAAGGCTCCCGCCGAGCTGCTTGAATGAGATTCGGGCTTGGGTCAGGGAAACGGCCCTGATGAGGTCGTTGACCGCATCCGCCTGAATGATGTCCAGCCGACCGTTGAGGTAGGCGCGCAAGGTAAATTCGCCGGGCTGGGCGTGCCTTGCTCCGAGCCTGATCCCCAACCTGACAATCTCCTCGAGGACGACCGGGCTCCCATGGCAACTGATCTCGACGACATCTTCCCGCGTATAGGACCGCGGCGCTTTGAAATAAGTCAGGAACGCTTCATCCAACGGCCCGTCCGCGTTCGACCCCTGGATGACGCCGAAGACTGGTTTCCCTATCGGGACCGGGCCCTTTTTGGGCTTGAAGACCTTTTTCGCGACGGCCAGCGCTCTCTTGCCGCTAAGCCTCACGATACCCAATCCGCCCTGTCCCGGCGGCGTCGAGATCGCAATGATCGTATCTTCAAACATCGTTCGTCTCTTCATTGTAGGCGAGTTGCGAGCTGTAGTAAACGGTTCTCTTCTTCTCATGCGATGACGCTGATTTCTGGTAATACCTGGAATTCCAGGGATACTAAACCAATTCCAGAGTATTAATACGAACGCGTTAGATAGGTTGCCGACCTCCGGGCATCGCCCCTGCGCCATTGCCCTAATCACATGAAAAGAAATGAGGTTCTCTTGCGTTTTCTGGCTGGCCTTGGGGCTTGGCCCCAGTGATCATCGCCCAGGCTCTTCATTTTAGGCCGTTCTTAAAAAAGGGGGAAGCGGGCTGACGGCCCGGCGAGCGGGGAATATTTCTACCGTCCAAATATGCTTTTCGGGCTCGATTGTCGTATTTTTCGGTGTCATTGACATCGCCGAGCGGCCGGAAGTATATTACCCATGTGGTCAAATGGGGAGATTCAAGGGTCGGAGCAGGAATTCGTGGCGTCACGGAAA
>CAZSMW010000391.1:0-14709 GCA_964607985.1 uncultured Eubacteriales bacterium | reverse complement strand
GGGCGTGACATAGCACAGGAAATCAGCACCGGCGGCCGCCGCTATGGCTCCTCCTATGGCCGCAACGATGTGGTCGTAGCCGGGGGCGATGTCCGTGACGAGGGGGCCCAGAACATAGAACGGGGCTTCATAACAGATGCGTTTTTCAAGTTTGATGTTCATCTCGATCTGGTCGAGCGGAACGTGGCCGGGCCCTTCGACCATGACCTGGACGTTCGCTTCATGGGCGTTTTTCACCTGCTCGCCCAGAGTCAGAAGTTCTTCGATCTGAGGCCTGTCCGTGGCGTCGACGATGGAACCGGGCCTGAGCCCATCGCCGAGGCTGAGCGTTACGTCGTATTTACGGGCGATGCGGAGCAGGCGGTCGAAATGGACGTAAAACGGGTTCTCTTTCTGGTTGTGGAGCATCCAGGCCAGGTGGAACGCCCCGCCGCGGGAGACCACGTCGGCGACCCGGCCCTGCTGTTTAAGCCGGTCGATGGCCTTCATGGTCAGGCCGGAATGGACGGTCATGAAGTCGACGCCCTCCCGGGCCTGGGTTTCGATGGCGTCAAAGAGGTCTTCTTCAGTCATGTCTACGATCGTGCCGCGCCTTTCGATGGCCGTGATGGCGGCCTGGTAGATCGGCACTGTCCCCAGGGGGAGCGGCGTCGCGGCGAGGATCCGACGGCGGATCTTACGGATGTCCCCCCCCGTGCTCAGGTCCATGAGCGTGTCGGCCCCGTAGAGGAGACTTACGGCGACCTTCTTGAGCTCGGTGGCGAGCGCCGGAAAGTCCTTCGAGGTGCCGAGGTTGACGTTGACCTTCGTCCGCAATCCCTTCCCAATGCCAGATAGGCGGGCGGGAGCGTGGATGGGGTTCCACGGAATGACAACCTTGCCCGCGGCCACGAGCTCGAGCAGGTGTTCAGGGGACATCCCTTCGGCCTTGGAAATCTTCCTAAGCTGCGGGGAAAGGATCCCTTTCCTAGCCTTATCGATCTGTGTCATGGTGTCATTCTCAGGATGAAAATTCAGTATAGATGAGGGGTACAACCCTGTCAAGGAATCTGGGGTCGGCCCGGGCCCTTCCCAGCCTACCGATGACTTAAGACTGAAGACTGACGACTGAAAACTGGAGACCGAAGACTGATGACCGACGATTGGTGACCGAAGACCGGGGACTAGTTGCTTTGGGCCTTGAGAAGTCCCCAATCCCTCTCGAGTCCCTCTTCCGCGATGAGCCGCTTGAGCTCGGCCAGGGGGACGTTCCGGTCGAGATAATCCAGGTAGGAGTCCCGGCTGTCCTTCTGGCCCAGGGCATTCAGGCAGAGCGTTAGGTAGATCGTGGACCGGAGGACCATGTCCTTGGTGATTTGGTTCTCTGAAGCGGGGCTGATGACCTTGTGGAACCCGTCGATAGCCTTCCGAAATTCCCTCTGGAAGAACCTTGCCCTGGCAAGGTGGAAAGTTGCGTCAATTTCCTCCGGATGCTTCTTGAGGAGGCCCTCCATGATCCCGACGAGCTTCTTGAAGGTTCCCTGCTCGAAGTAGAGCGAACCCAATTCGTACCGGATAGCCGAATCATCCGGCGAGGTTTTCAGCCGGGATTCGAGCTCCCTAATCCTGGTGGGATCGACCGGAGGTCTTATTTTCTCAACAGGAGGTTCCACGGAGGCATTCTTCCAGACGACGCCGGTTTGTTCCTCCGGCGCGCCGGGAGTGATCCGGAAGTCCTCGATCAGCCGTTCGTAACCGTTCAGGGCGGCCTTGTCCAAGCCAAGAGACCCAGGGCCCTCCTTTCCCAGGAGCATGATCGCCCGGGACAAGAACAGGCGGCTCAGGTCCATGTTCTTGAGGGCATTATGGCTCAGGCTCAAATAGATACAGGCCTTGGCCGCTTTCGTCCGGTCGGCCGATAGTCCGAACACGGCGACCTCCAGGTCCTTCTCAGCCTTTGCGTAGTCATGGGCCAGGAAGGCGGCTTCGCCGTCCTGGAACAATTTGAGGTAAAAGGGGTCGATCGCTTGGGCGGGGAATAGGTCGGCCGAAGGAACGAACAGCGCCAGAAGAACCGCGGCGACGGCTAAGCAGCGGCCATAGGGTTTTCTGTTGCCGGAGACGATAGTCCTTCTCGGGTTCATAGTCTTGATTCTTTTATATCCCCACTGACGGAAATTGTCAAAGCCGGGAAGAGGAGGAGAGTAACGGCGGTTTTCCTCACCCCTATGGGTGAGATCCGGAAGCCGATTTTCACCCCGTGATTCATCCCCTCGGACGATTGCGGCCCCAGGGAGGGCGGGCTAAGATTCGCCCGGACGACGAAGATGACAAACCTTTCGATTTCCCGCCCGGCTTCGGATATAATCAGGGGCACTGGATTCGTTGTCTTCGCAAAAGTTTAATATTTCTTCACAACTGAGATAAATGGATTTTGCCATCGGCGGTAGCTTGAAAAAAATCCATCCGGATTCGCCCGATTCGATTCCCAAGATGAACCCGATCCCGATGATGCCGGAGCGGCCCGCAGCCCGATACACCAGGGTTGGAGGGGGCCTCGTCGCCCGGAACGCCCTCCTCAACATGATCGGGTTGGGGCTGCCCTTGATCGTCGGGCTCCTGACGATCCCTGTCATCGTCCGATCGCTTGGGACCCAGCGATTTGGGATCCTCTCCTTGATTTGGGTCGTTTTTGGCTATTTCGGGTTCCTCGATCTCGGCCTGGGAAGGGCTACCACGAAATTCGCCGCGGAGGCCCTCGGCAGAGGGGAGATCGAGAACATCCCCAAGTTCCTTTGGACGACTGTGTCCTTTCAGATCGTCCTGGGCTTCGTCGGAGCCATCTTGTTGTCCGTGTCCACCCCCCTGCTCGTCGAGCGCATCCTGAATATCCCTCCGGCCTTTGTTGACGAGGCCAGGACCACATTCTATTGGATCGCCTGGGCCATTCCCCTGACGATCCTTTCAACGTCCTTCCGGGGAATTCTCGAGGCGGCCCAGAGGTTCGATCTCGTTAACGCCGTCAAGATCCCGGCAAGCGCGGCATTCTACCTTTTTCCACTGATCGGGATCCTGCTTGGATTCAACCTCCCCGGGATCGTGGCGCTTCTCGTCCTTTCCAGGTTCCTGTCCCTTTTGGGTTGGGCCGTTCTCTCCGCGAGGGTGTTCCCAGTTCTGAAGAAGAGGATCGTCTTCCAGAAGGATGCTATCGGTCCCCTTTTGCGCTTCGGCGGATGGGTGACGCTCTCGGCCGTCATCTGGCCGATCTTGTCTTCCATCGACCGGTTCTTCATCGGCGCCCGGATGACGATCGAATCCGTATCCTTTTATTCGGCCCCCTATGAGGTCGTGATGCGGCTGGGGATAATCCCTGGGAGCTTGGCGCTTACGTTGTTCCCGGCCTTCAGCGCCCTCGGCGGCAGCGGGGAGTTCGAGAGGACCAGGACCCTATACGGCCGCTCCGTCAAGTTCCTCTTGGTCATGAGTGCTCTCGTCGCCGTCCCGCTGTTCCTTTTCGCCGGACCCGTCCTGAAGATCTGGCTCGGCGCGAAGTTCGCCGAGCAGAGCACGGTGGTCTTTCAGGTCTTGCTGATCGGGTTCCTCTGCAATTCCTTGTCCTCGGTGCCCTTCGGCCTTCTTCAGGGGATCGGCCGGGCTGATCTCCCGACCAAGGTCCAGCTCGCGGAATTAGTAGTCTACGTGCCCCTCCTCTGGGTGATGATTCGCTGGCTGGGGATCGTGGGCGCGGCGCTGGCCTGGACGCTCAGGGTCGTGGCCGAAATGCTGGTGCTTTTTCTCCTGTCGAGAAAGGCCGGAAAAATGGAAGCGTCCGCCGGGATGGCCGACGGCCTGATCCGGGCGTCGGCTGTCGTCCTCGGGTTCGCTGCCGCGGGTTATTTCGTCTCCCGATGGACTTCGCAACTCGTCTGGCCGGTGTTCTTGTGCGTGGGTTTTCTGGGCGCCATCGGGTTCTATGTCCTCGATCCGGCCGATAGGGCTTGGATTTTCTCTCGGGCCCGCGTTCTGTTGTCGAATCGGGGCCGTGTGCTCTAACTGGAAGATAGAATGACTCCACGTTTGCTTCCCAAGGTCGCTCTGGTTCATCCCTATATCTGGTGGGGGGGGTCGGAATCCTGTGCGCTCTGGGCTGTGGAGGCTCTGAAAAAAGATTACGACGTCACGTTGATCACAGGAGGCAGGGTCCAGCTGGAGGAAAAGAATTCCCATTACGGGACGGAGATCCGGCCGGGCGAGATCGCCGTCGTCGTCGTCCCCTTTCCGCGCGTCTTCAGGAATATCGGCCGCTTTTTCGCTTTGAGGGACTATCGGCTGGCTCGATATTGCCGGCGGAACGCCGATCGGTACGATGTCATGTTCTCGATCTACAATCCCATGGATTTCGGGACAAAGGGGATCCAGTACATCCTCGATCCGAACTTCACGTCGAAATGGCTCAATCTCTGCGCCGGGAATCCCCCCGGTGTGAAGGGCGCCTTCTACAGGGATTCCCTCCTGAGGAAGCTTTATCTGGGATTGGCCGACCGGCTGTCCGGGCGCACGGCCGAGGGGATCCGGAAGAACCGGACTGTCGCGGATTCCGATTGGACCGCCAGGGCCACTCATGAGGTGCTCGGCATCGCCGCGGCCACTCTTTATCCGCCTGTGCCCTGGGACTATCCCCATCAGGATTGGTCCGGGAGAGAGGACGGATTCGTCTGCCTGGGACGGATCAATTTCGAGAAGCGGCTCGAGGACATCGTCGCTGTTCTGGCGACGGTCCGGGCGAAGGGCCGGAATATCCACCTGCACGTGCTCGGCGCTGTCGGAGACAGGAAGTATCTGAGGACCCTGGGTCCCATCCTGGACAAGAACGTGGATTGGGTCTTCCTCGAAGGAAAAGTGACGAACCGGAGGAAGGCGGAATTGCTGAGCTCCCACAAATACGGGATTCATGGCCGGGCCAACGAGCCGTTCGGCATCGCCGTCGCCGAGATGGTCAAGGCTGGCTGCGTCGTCTGGGTACCGGCGGGCGGCGGTCAAACCGAGATCGTCGGGCACGAGGGCCTGATCTACTCTGGACGGGACGATGCCGTCGCGAAGATCGAACAGGTCATGGAGAATGGGGAGGCTCAGGCGGATCTGCGAGAGCATCTCGGGAAAAGGGCGGAGATGTTTTCAGCGGATCGTTATATGAGCGAGATCCGGGCTCTGGTCTCCTCCTTCCTGGGAAGCCGGATGCCGGAAAGGGACGGCTCGGGAGAGGACTGAACCGTGTCGCAACCAGGCCTCGTTTCCGTGATCGTTCCGGCCTATAATGTCGAGCCTTTCATTGGACAAGCGGTCGAGTCCGTTCTCCGGCAGACCTATCGGGAACTCGAGCTCCTCATCGTCGACGACGGATCGACGGATGGGACGGCCGGGGAACTCCGGAAATTCCGGGATCCCCGCCTCCGGGTCCTGACGCACACGGAAAACAAGGGCATATGCGAAGCCCGGAACACCGGGCTCCGGGCCGCCCGGGGGACATGGGTCGCCCCCCTCGACGGCGACGACGCGTGGGACGTCGGGAGGCTGACGAGGCTGACCGACGAAGCGCGCTGCCATCCCCGGGCCTTCATCGGCAGCAATGTCCTCTTCTGTTTTTCCGGTCCCCGGAACGAGATGGTCCCTTGGAAAACGCTCTTTGAGGACCGGGGATGGAACCCGGGGCCCGTCACCCGTCTGTCGGCCCGCGATCTTGTCCGCTACGGGCTCGACGTGAAGCCCCTCTTCCCCCTGGAGATCGTCCGGAGCGAAGGATTGTCTTTTTCGCAGGAATACTGGGGTCACGAATGGCTCGTCTTCCTGCTTCAGCTCATCGGGCTGGGCCTAGAGTTCGTCCTCGTCGACGATCCCTCGTATCATTATCGTTTGCGCCCCGGATCGGACAGCGTAAGCCATTCGACGATTCGCAACCAGTTGAAGGCCTCGACCTTCATGGAGCGGCTCCCGTGGCTGGATGATGAGACCCGGTCCCTCCTCCATGACCAGGCGCGGGCGACCCGGCACCGCCTCCTGACGACGGCCCTACTGGAACGACGTTGGGGAATTGCGGTCCGCCAGGCCGTCTGCGATCCCGGCAGCGTGGGCTATCTCTTGACGAGGGTGCGCCCCTATCTGCGGAGGAAACGGACGGCTTCGGACCTCACCGGGGGGAAGACGGGTTCTCACTGAACGACGGAACGTTACCATGTTCTTAAACGCCCCGAAGATCTCTTTGGTCGTCGCCACACGCGATCGGCCGCGGGAATTCCGGAGTCTGCTCGCAAGTCTCGCGGAACAGACTCGTCCGCCCGAACGGATCGTCGTCGTCGATGCTGGGACCGCGTCCGCGAAGGGAGTCGTCGCCGAATTCCCGTCCTTGGGCCTCCTGTACATCAAGAGCCCGGTCGCTTCCGCGGCCGGCCAGAGGAACCTGGGTATCGATGCCCTCGGCGATTCCTCCGACCTCATCGCGTTCGCCGATGACGACGTCGTGTTCGAAAGAGACGCGTTCCAGGCCATGAGGGACTTCTGGCGGCACGCTCCCGAGGATCTGGGAGGCGCGGGATTCAACATGATGAACCATCCCCGGCTGGCCCTCCGTTCCCTGAAACGCCTCCCTTCTGTCCGGAAGCTCCATCTCTACAGCCCGGAAAAGGGAACGGTCCTGCGCTCCGGGATCCAGACCCTCATCGGGCGGGCCCCGACGGATCGGAGGGTGGAATGGCTTCCGACGACCGCCGTGACCTGGAGGGCGGATGTCCTGGCCTTGTTCAAGTTCGACGAGTGGTTCTCGGGATACAGCTACCTCGAGGACCTGGATTTCAGCTATCGCGTCGGAAAACGGTTTCGCCTGGTGGTCGTGGCTGCCGCCCGATACCGCCATCATCCCGCCCCGGGCGGACGGGGCTTGGGAGCGGAGTTTGGAAGGAGGGAGGTCCTGAACCGGATCCATTTCGTCGGGAAACACGGGGAGCTTTCCAAGGGGGCCTGCTATCGGGCCCTCGTTTTTCGCATGCTGCTCAGTCTCTGGAACGGGGCCGTCTACGCCAGTCCCTACGATCTCTTACGGGCGGCGGGCAACGTCCGGGGGCTTTGGGAGTCCTTGTGGACATGAACTCCTTGGGAAGGCTAAAGGTCCTCGTATCGGCCTACGCCTGCAATCCCGCGGGATCCCTCCAGCTCCATCCCGGAGAGGACATGACGGGATGGAGGCTCATGGAGCAACTCGCCCGCTTTCACGATCTTTGGGTTATCACGCATCGCTACAACGAGGCGGGGATTTCCGAGGCTCTAGCGGGGAAGTCGTTACCGAACGTCCGATTCACTTTCGTCGAATTACCCAAGCCGCTGAATTGGCTTTACAGGATCGAGTTCGGACAGCGGATCTATTATTATCTCTGGCAGATCAAGGCTTGGCGGGTGGCCCGCAAACTCCATCGCGAAGTTCATTTCGACGCGACTCACCATCTTACGTTCGGCAACGATTGGATCCCGAGTTTCATAGGAGCCTTCCTCCCTGTTCCCTTCATATGGGGGCCCGTGGGGGGCGGACAGAGGACGCCGAAATGTCTCCTTGGAGAATATTCCTTGTATGGGCGGTTTGCTGAAGCCGCCAGGAATTGGGCACAGGGAGTCGGGAGAAGGATGCGAGTCCGGAAACGGTGTCTGAAGAAGGCCAAGGCCGTGCTGGTCTGTAACCATGAAACTCAGGAGAGAATGCCCCGAACGTACCAGGAAAAGATCCTTTATTTTCCCGTGAACGGGATTGCCGCTGAAGACTTCAGTGACCAATGTCCGGTCCCCCAACAACATGGGAGCCGGTTCAAGGTTATAACAGCCGGGAGGTTGCATCGCCTGAAAGGATTCTCCTTGGCCGTCAGGGCTTTTGGGGACTTCGCCGAAAAGCACCCAGAATCCGAGATGATAATCATCGGCAGCGGCCCTGAAGAGAAAAGGCTCCGTCGCCTCATCTCCGACCTGGGCCTCGAAGACAAGGTCCGGATCCTTCCATGGCTTCCGCGTGGCGATGTCCTTGCGAACATGCGGTCGTCCGACGTCTTCCTCTTCCCGAGTTTCAGGGACGGGGGAGGGGCCGTTGTCGTCGAGGCCATGGGCTCCGGCATTCCGGTCGTCGTCCTGGATTCGGGAGGCCCAGGAGCCCACGTTAGCGAAGCCTGGGGAATTACAGTGGCTCCCTCCAGCCGGGAGTCCGTGGTCCGGGAGATGACTACGGCTCTGAAGGCGCTCTGTGCGGACGATACTTTAAGGCAGAGACTTGGAGCCGCAGGGCGGAAAAGGGCCCTGGAATTTTATGTTTGGGATAAGCTCGGAGACAGACTCCAAGAGATCTATACGGAATTCCTAATTGCCTGCGATCTGGAATAAAGCGGAAGCTATTACCTGCGATCGTCCAGACTCATTAAAGAAACGGAGAACGGGATTGAGCACCGACGGAGACACAAAAGCCTCAATGACCTTGTGCCTGGCATGCGGTCGGGGCCCTCTTAGCGCGTGGTTCGTCAAAGAGAACTCGCATGGCCGATTCCCCATCCTTCTTTGCCCTGAATGCCGGAGCGCTTTTGTCTGGCCAAGGCCCGGCCGCAGCGACATAGAATCCTTTTATCGGAGCTCGTCCTACAAGAACGAGACGATCGAACAGGTCAGGCGTAATGAGCGATCCTATTATCCCGATGCTTCGACGGATGCTGCCAGGATCGTTGCCCTTTGCTGTAAGCTGGCTCAAGGGCGGCGGTTCCTCGATATCGGAGCCGGATTCGGCGAATTTTCCAGGGCTGCCGCGAGATCGGGAATGGACGTGACCGCGTGCGAGCCTAACGCGAATTCCCGCCGCATCTTCACCGAACTCAACGGGTTCGAACCAGAGTCGACCATGTTCGATAAGAGATATGCGCAGGAATCCAACGCGCGTTTTGATGTGGCATTGGCAAGCCATGTTTTTGAGCACGTGCCCGAGCTCAGGGCGTTTGTCGAGAACCTGAGCCTCGTGTTGAAGCCGGGAGGGATCGCCGCGATCGCCGTGCCCCATTACGGTTCGATGCTGTCGCGATTCCAAGGGAAGAACGACATGTTCATATCTCCCCCCGAACACTTGAATTTCTTCAGCCGCAGGGGTCTTGTCCGGCTTTTTCAAAGGCAGGGTTTCGATCTGCTCGTTCTGAAGACCGTTTCCAAGGTCAATCGAACGAGCATCGGCGACAAGTTCCGATGGAGGCTGATGCGGCCGCTAGCCTGGAGGACGGTCTACTTTTCGCTTCGGGTCTCCGATACCCTGGGACGGGGCATGGTCCTGAACGCGTACTTCCGGAAGCCGAAAGGGCCAAGGCGATGACTTACACCGGAATCCTCTGGCTTCTCGTCTGGGGAGGCATGTTCACGGGAATCTATAATCTCAGGGCCGGGGCCCTGTCGGATCCCCTGACCTTTTTTCAGGCCATTCGAGCCCTGTTCCCCCTCATCGCCGTCTATCTGAGCCTCATGTGGATGCTGGTCAAGAGGCCCGGATTCTCCTTCGTGCGGACGCCCGCGGGCTTCCTGTTCGCCTATTTTGCTGTGGGCGCCGTCTCTTCTGTATTCCTATCCCCGAACCGGGTGACGGCCTTGTATTGGGCATGCGAGTACGTTGCGCCGTTGCTCGTTGTATGGGTTGCCATGGAGATGCCGGACCCGCTCGAAGGGCTCAGGAAGATCCTCTACTTGAACAACGTCGTCTTCGTCATCATCTTCGCCGCCATTTTCCCCGACATGCTCCGTGTCGGAGGCTCGGACGAGCGCTTTTCCCAGTTCTACCGGCTCCCGTTCAACCTGGGCGACATGAGGGCTAACGGCGTCGGGCGCTTCGCGATGGTGACGATCATCATTGCATTCACGTATCTGATCTGCCAGACCGGGAAGCGGAAGCTCTTTTGGGGGATCATGGTCGTGCCAGCCCTGTTCATGCTGGCCCAGACACGATCACGAACGTCCCTATTGGGCCTGTCGATCTCCGGGGTCCTGTTGGTCCTGATCCTGGGGATCGATCTCAGGTTCCTTCTCATCGGCCCCGCGGCGACCTATCTCGTCTATCTGTCCGGGATCAAATGGCGCCTCCACGGCCACGTCGAAAAGATCATGTTCCTGACGGGGCGGGAATATACGTGGCGCAAGGGGCTGGCCCAGATCGAGCATTCACCCTTCCTGGGTTGGGGATTCCACGCGGACCGGCTGATGCTTAACTCCGAGCACATGCACAATTCCTATCTCCATTCGGCCATCCATGCCGGCGTGTTCGGGGCCGCGTTCTTCCTCGCGGCGCTCGTTGCGGTTTGGGTCCTCATCCTCAGGTCGGGGCTCATGAAGAGGATCCGAGGGGTCACGGGGAGCGACCTCCCTCTGCTCATGCAGTCCGTCTTGATCATCGGGTTCCTGACCGGCCGTAGCTTCTTCGAATCGACGGCGGCCTTCTACGGGGTCGATCTCCTGCTCCTCGTCCCGGCCATGGCCTTTGTGTGGGCGTGGATCCAAGAGAATCCCGCGGAGTCCGTGGATGGCGTCGCGGTGCCGATCGGTATTCCGGCCGTCGCCGCTCCGTCGACAACCGTGCGAGACCGGTAGCGCTGACATGAAGATCTCTATCCATACCATGTATTTCCTGCCGGATTTCGGCAGTGCTCCGATCCTCATCAACGAGCTGGCCTCCGACCTGGCCGCGCGGGGGCATGATGTCGAGGTTGTGACGACCATCCCAAGACAGCGGCCGCCGGAGCTCAAAGGGCTCTTCTTCTCGCGCCGGAAGATGAACGGTTTCTTCGTCAAGCGGTTCTGGACCAACGCCACGCCCCACCCTGTCGGGCGGCTCGTCGCCTGGAACATCTATACGGCATGGACGATCCTTAACGCCCTGACGTTCCGGAAGGGAGACCTCCTCTTCCTGCGCACGCCGCCCCTTCAGCTCGGCCTCACGGGATTCCTCGCCGCGAAGCTCCGGCGCGTCCGGGTGGTGCTCAGCGTCCAGGACATTCATCCCGATCTGTCCATCGAATCCGGCATCCTCAGGAATCGCGCGGCGATCCGCTTCGCCCAGGGCCTCGAAAAATGGGTCTACGGGATCTCCGACCATATCATTGTCATCGGTGATGGCTTCCTGAAGAATCTCCTGGACAAGGGGGTCCCCCGGGATAAGATGACCGTGATCCCGAACTGGGTGGATACGGATTTTCTGAAGCCCTATTCCAAGGACAATCCCGTCTCCAGGAAATACGGCCTTCACGACAAGTTCGTCGTGATGTATTCGGGGACGATCAGCATCAGCAGCAACCGGGCCCTGGAACATGTCCTTGAAGCGGCCGCGACGTTGAGGGAGGACAAGGACGTCGTTTTCGTGATCGTCGGCGAAGGCCTGAAAAAGGCGGAACTGCAGAAGAGGGCCGGCGAGATCGGGACGGACAACGTCCGATTCCTCCCCTTCCAGCCGTACGAAGATCTGCCCCGACTCCTGGCCTCGAGCGACGTCCTCCTCGTCCCCCTGGACAAGGAAAAGTCGCAGATGTCAGTCCCGTCGAAACTCTATAATTTCCTGGCCGCGGGGCGGCCGATCCTTGGATTGGCGCCGCCCGATTCCGAGGTCGCTGCCCTCATCTGTGGGACCCGGAGCGGCGATGTCGTCCCGCCCGACGATGTCGCGGGGATCCGGGAGATCGTCCTCCGGATGAAAGGGGATCCTGATGTGTGTCGGGAGATGGCCTCGAATGCCCGTCGATATGTCGTTGACAATTTCGCCCGGAAGATGATCACGGACCGGTACGAAGCCTTGTTGAAGTCCGTTTCCGGGGTCGAGTTCCCGTCATGAGCCGGACGAAACGGTTCCTCAATTACTGGCTGCCGCCGATCCTCTGGATGGCGTTCTTTTTTCCCATCGGGAACCGCGCCCTGGGCAGCAGTATCACCTATGAGATATCGACCGCGATATTCAGGTGGCTTTTTCCGCACGCTTCCGAAGCCGCCGTGGGCGTGTTCTATGTCGTTTTCCGGAAATCCCTGCATTTCCTGGAATACGGGATCCTGGTTTTTCTCCTGTACAGGGCGTTCCGGGAAAGGGACCGGACGCGGTGGAACGTGCGATGGGCCTTCTCCGCCGGGGCCATCGCGGTCGCCTACGGCTTCCTGGACGAATACCTCCAGAGCTTCGTCCCGAACCGGAACGGGAGCCCCATCGACTGGGGCGTCGATACGGCCGGCATCGCGGCGGTTCTGGGGACGAAGTTCCTGAGGCGGAACGGCTCACGGTCGGGCTCGTGGACCGGGGCGCTCTTCCTCAAGCGGCCGTTCGATATCGCGCTGTCCTTCATCGGATTGGTTCTGTCCTCGCCGTTCTGGCTTCTTTTCTCGTTGCTCGTATGGATTCAAGACCGCGGGCCTATTTTTTATGCTCAGGAACGAGTCGGCAAGGACGGCCGCATTTTCAAAGCGCTGAAATTCCGTTCCATGATCGTCGACGCCGAAAAGGACCGAGGGCTCGTGCAGGCCGTGGAAAACGACCCCCGGATAACGAAGATCGGCAGGATCCTGAGGGCTACGGCCATGGATGAACTTCCCCAGCTCTGGAACATCTTCAAGGGAGACATGAGCTTTGTCGGCCCCAGGGCCCTTCGGCCGAACGAAAAAGAGGTTCATGGGAACCCGGACGAGAGGGCCATTGAGGAGATCCCCGGGTACAGGGAAAGACATGCCGTGAAACCGGGCCTGACTGGCCTGACCCAGGTCTACCTGCCCGGCGAGACCCCGCGGCGGAAGAAGTTCCGCTACGACCTTCTCTATATCCGGAAGCGGTCCTTCTGGCTCGACCTGAAGCTCATCGCCCTCTCCTTTTGGATCACCTTCAGGGGAAAATGGGAGTCCAGGGCAAATAAAGTCTGAGCGTACCCGGAAAACTCTGTTGACAAGCCTCGAATTAATCAATTAAATAGAGATAAAACGTTTTGGAAAAATATATTTGATCATTATGAAACGCTCAGATGTTCTCATCGTCGGGGGAGGGCCGAGCGGACTTCGTCTGGCCGCCCGCCTGGCGGAATCCGGGATCCACGTCCGGGTTCTCGAGAAAAAGGACGAAATCGGTTCCAACATAATCTGCACCGGGATCATCGGCAAAGAGGTCTTCGACGATTTCGGGATGAACAAAGATTCCACCCTCGGCGAACTCCAGGCGGTCCGACTCGTTTCGCCCTTCGGAACATCCATCGTTTATCGCCATCCCAAGGCTTTCGCTTATGTCGTGGACCGGGGGCGGTTCGACCGGAATTTGGCCAAGGAAGCCCTGGAGAAGGGCGCCGTTATCGAGCTGGACACCAGGGCGGAAGACCTCCGGGTTTCGGAGGATGGCGTCAATATCTCCGCCAAGACGGAAGATGGAAAGAAAAGCGCCTATTCTGCGCGGTTGGCGGTCGTCGCATCCGGGATCGACTACAGCCTTCACAAGAAAATCGGCCTCGGCACGCCGAAGGAATACATGAACGGGGCGCAGATGGAAATCGAGGCGGACATCGATATCCCGGCGACGATCTTTGTGGGCAGGGATGTCGCCCCCGGCGGTTTCGCCTGGATGGTCCCGTCCGGATGGAAACGCTTCCGGGTCGGGATGCTGACCCGGCGCGACCCAAAAACCTATCTCTCGTATTTGATGAAGGCGTCCTTTCCGGATCGATCGGCTGAGGTGGACATGGCCGGGATCAAAGTCAAGGTCATCAGCCAGGGGGTGTTCTCGAGGACATTCGGCGAACGCGTCCTGGCCGTCGGCGAGGCCGCCGGACAGGTCAAAACGACGACCGGAGGCGGCGTCGCCTTCGGATTGCTCGGAGCGGACATTGCCGCCGGGATCATCCGCCGGAGCTTCGCGAAGAACGATTTTACGGCCCGGGCCCTCTCCAGGTATGAGAACGCCTGGAAGGCTGCCGTTCAGAGGGAGATCGTCCTGGGGCGCATAGCCAGGCGGATATGCGCCCGCTTGAGCGATCTCCAGATGGAACGAATTTTCTACCTCGCCCAGACCGACGGCGTCCTTCCCATTATCCGGGAAAAAGGAAACTTCGACTGGCACGGGGACCTGATCCTGGCGCTGGTCAAGAGGCTGTCTTTCATGAAAATGTTCCGGGGGTTTTCCGTGGACCCGGGGCCTGCGGACTTTTCCTGACCGTTGCCTCGTGGGCGCCCTGCCGATGAAAAAAGCCGCTTTTGTAATTTGGAAAAGTGTCTGGCCATGGCTCGTCCTCGTCGCCACGGCGTATCTCCTGGCAAAGCAAATCGTCAAATGAGAAAGCTCCGGACTTTATTTGTTGTCGCGTGGATATCCGGCTCCTGTATCGCCGCGTTCGGCCAGAGCTACAGGAATTTTCAGGATGAGCTGACCGAGGTCCGGGACCGGGTCAAACTAAAATTCGGGCCGTTCCGCGTCCTCCCGGTGCTCCGGCTGAGCAACCTCGGATTCGACGACAACGTCTTTTATAGGACGGCGGAGAAGAAACCTGTCGGGGATTACACGGGCACCGCTTCCCCCGAGATCAAGGTCTATCTTCTGGCCGGGAGGTCGTTGATCCTGTCGTTAGCCGATAATCCCGAATACTTGTATTATGTCAAAGAAGACCGCTTGAGGACCTTCACGAACAGCTTCGTCCCCGTGGCTCGACTGAGGCTTTTCAACCGCTTCGTCCTGTC
>CAZSMW010000390.1:0-13389 GCA_964607985.1 uncultured Eubacteriales bacterium | reverse complement strand
ATATTTCCCGGGCGCCAAGGTCCGCTGATGAAGAACGCCGGAAGGAAAACCGGCCTCTTTGAACGCCGCCCGGACCTCCGGACCGACCTCGTAGCAGTCCGGACCGATGCACGGTCCCAAGGCGACGAGAAGCTTCGCAGGGTCCGAACCATCTCTCTCGCGGAAGTCATGGACCACCTGTTCCAGGATTCTCTTCAACGTCCCGCGCCAGCCGCAGTGGACGGCGGCGATGACACGGCGGTCCTCGTCCACGACGAGCACCGGGAGGCAGTCGGCGGTCTTGATAATGAGGAAAAGACCCGGTTGGCCGGTGATGAGCGCGTCACCTCGAAGCTTCCTCTCCGGCGGCCTTTCAAGACGGTGGACGCTGTCGGAATGGACCTGGTCCATGATGACAGGACGGAAACCGCCCCACTCCTCATTCTTCGCAAAGTCCTCTTCCGACCAGTCCGCCGTCCCGAAACCGTGGACGAGCCACGGGACCCGCTCAAACCTGGGGATCGTCAGAACGCGGCCTTTCGTTATGTTCATCATTGTTTTCTCATTATAGCCGGAATTCCGATTCGCGTCCTATCGGCAATCCTGGGTGTCTGACGTGTCTAGCCTCTCGGCCACTTTTTGTTTATAATGACCTTCGAACCGATATGAGCCTCAAGGAAAACAAAATGAAAGCGTTTCAACGCGTATCCCTCATGCTCTTCGTCCCGGTGGATAACCAAGAAGGATGACATGCCGACGAAGAAAAACGAGAGCATCAAGACACATGAGGCCCGACGCGGGATGAAACGCGCAAGAAAAAAGACGATCGGCGTTCTCGGCGGAATGGGCCCTGAAGCTACGGCTTATTTCTTCGACCTCATCATCAGGAACACCTCCGCCGAAAAGGACCAGGAGCACGTCCCTGTCATCATCCGGAGCGACCCGAGGGTCCCCCACCGGACCGACGCCATCCTGGGCAAGGGGAAAAGCCCCGTCCCCGAGCTTGTCGAGGGCGTCAAGGCCCTGCGGCTTGCGGGAGCGGACATCATCGTCATGCCTTGCGTCACGGCCCACTATTTTCTGAAGGACGTCGTCGCCCGTGAGAACGTTCCGTTCGTGAACCTCCTCGACGAGGCTCGCAAGCAGGTCAGGACCGCCATCCCGGGGGTCCGGAGGATCGGCCTCATCGCCACCGCAGGAACGGTCAGCTCCGGGATCATCCGGGACGCCTTTGCCGGCTCCGGGATCGAAGTCATCGTTCCCGGCGAGGACGGACAGGAAAAGGTCATGGAGGCCATCTACGGGAAGCAGGGGATCAAGGCCGGCTTCAGAACGGGACGGTCGAGACGGCTCATCCAGGAAGTCGCCCGGGGCCTCATCCGGAGGGGCGCGGAAGCGATCATGGCCGGCTGCACCGAGGTTCCGTTGGTCCTCAAGGAAGAGGACCTCCCTGTGCCCTTCATCGAACCGATGAAGATCGGCGCCCTGGCATGCATTAAGAAAGCAGGGTATCACATAAAGAAGAGCTAGGCAGGCGAACCTGGATGGCTCCCTTTCTCACGTTCCTCCGGCAATTCCGGGATTTCGCTCTTCCTTGACAATGCCCCGTGAATCGGGTATAAAATCTAGTACTTTCCGAAAGAATGGAGGTGAATTTTTTTGGCATTCGTTGTGCTCGATGAAGGTGAGAGTTTAGAATCCGCTCTTCGCCGGTTCAAGAGGAAAGTTCAGCAGGAAGCGATCATCAAGGAGATCAAGAAACATTCCATTTATTTCAAACCCGGCGAGAAACGCCGCTTGAAGGAAGCCCAGGCCAGGAAGCGGATGAGACGCCGGATCAAGAGAGAGCGCGATCTGGAATATTGACAGATCCTCCTTTTTTCGGAAAATTTGACCATCGAAAAGAATCTTGTGAACACGACCGCCCGAATTCCAGGACCGCCCGAGGGGAAGGGAACGCCCGGAAAAGACAGGAAGCCTGTCTGGCTCAAGGTCAAACTGCCGTCGGACCCAAACTTCTTCCGCGTCTCCGAAGTCCTGAAGGCGCACCGGCTCCACACGATCTGCCGGAGCGCCCGCTGCCCGAACATCGGAGAGTGCTGGTCCAACCGGACGGCCACGTTCCTTATCTTGGGGGACACGTGCACGCGGGCTTGCAGTTTCTGCGCCGTCGCCAAAGGGACGCCTTCAGCACCGGACGAGTCCGAGCCTGGCCGCGTTGCGGGTGTCGTCCACTCGCTGGGCCTGAAATATGCGGTCATCACCTCCGTGACGAGGGACGACCTCGCCGACGGAGGAGCTTCGATCTTCGCCCGGACCATCCGGGCCGTCCGGGAGGGTTCGCCCCGGACGAAGATCGAGGTCCTGGTCCCGGATTTCGACGGCAGCGTAGAGGCCCTGGACGTCGTGCTTGAGGCGGGGCCGGACATCCTAAACCACAACTTGGAAACCACGGAATCCCTTTACGCGGGTATCCGCAGGCCGGCCGGCAACTACCGGAGATCCCTGGAAGTCCTGGCAGCCTCCAAGAGGAGGAAGGCCCTCACCAAATCCGGCCTTATGATAGGCTTAGGCGAAAGACAGGAGGACATCCTCCAAACGCTCTCCGACCTGAGGCGAGCCGGCTGCGACCTCCTGACCATCGGCCAATACCTCCGGCCTTCTCCGGTCAACGCCCCGGTTGAGAAATATTATTCCCCCGGGGAGTTCGACGAGCTCCGGGACATCGCTCTGGATTTCGGCTTCGCCGGCGTCGTGGCCGGGCCGCTCGTCCGGAGCTCATTCCATGCCGACAAGCTGTATGCTTCGGCCACAGAGAGGACCTGAAGACGATGCGCTACCTCGTGTTCACGGACATTCACGGCAACATGGAGGCCTTCCACGCGGTCCTCAAGTTCGTCCAGAAGAAGAAGATCGATCATTACCTCTTCCTGGGCGACCTCGTCGGTTACGGAGCCTCCCCGAACGAGGTCGTCCAGAAGCTCCTGACGCTCAAACCTCTTTCCCTCGTCCGGGGCAACCACGACAAGGCCGTCAGCGGCCTGGACTCCGTCCAGACGTTCAACCCCATCGCCGCTTCCGCCATCTTTTGGACGAAAGGCCACATCACGAAAAAGAACTTCGACTTCCTGTACAGGCTCAAGAAGAGCCCGGAGATCGTCCACGAGACGATCATGATCTGCCACGGCGCGCCCTTCGATGAGGACTACTACATTTTCGGAGAGTTCGACGCCGTAGAGGCCTTCGGCTACTTCCAAACGCCGATCTGCTTTTTCGGTCACACCCACTTCCCTTTCGTCTACTCTGAAAGGGACCACGCCGTCGAAGGGACGTTCCTCGAGGGGGGTTCCAACGAGATCAAGCTGGAGAAAGGCGTGCGCTACCTCATCAACCCAGGGTCGGTGGGCCAGCCCCGGGACCGTAATGCGCGGGCCGCCTGCGCCATTTACGACTCCGCCGCCCGGACCGTGAAGTTCTACCGGATCGAGTACGATATCGCGGAGGCCCAGAGGAAGATCCTCGACGAAAAACTTCCCGCGGCCCTGGCCGAACGGTTATCTCTCGGGATTTGATCCCGCAAAATTGCCGACGAGGAAAGATCGAACCATGCCGGTACTACGAGCAGAGAGACTGACCAAGAGCTTCAATAACCGGGTCGTCGTCCGGGAATTGTCCCTCGAGCTCCGGACAGGGGAGATCGTCGGCCTCCTCGGCCGGAACGGGGCCGGCAAGACGACCACCTTCCAGATGATGGTGGGGCTCGTCCGGCCGGACAGCGGACGCATCATCCTCGACGGGACCGACATCTCGCGCATGACCACCTGCAACCGGGCCAATCACGGCATCACCTACCTTCCCCAAGAAGGATCGGCCTTCCTCAAAGCTTCGGTGGAGGACAATCTCAAACTCATCCTCGAATTTCTTCCCCTCACGCGGCAAGCGCGAAGAGAGGTCGGCCGCGGGCTCCTCGGCGAGCTAGGCCTTCTCGGCCTTGCCGAGCAGTCGGCCGACAGTCTGTCCGGCGGCGAGCGGCGAAGGCTCGAGATCGCCCGCGCCCTCGTCCTCAATCCCAAGTTCCTCCTTCTGGACGAGCCGTTTACGGGTATCGATCCCCTGACCATCGTCGAGCTCCAGAAGATCATGCTCCGTCTCCGGGACAAAGGGATTGGAATCGTCCTGACCGACCACAACGTCCGGGACACCTTCAAGATCGTCAACCGCGCCTGCATCATCGATGAGGGGGAGGTCCTGATCGAAGGCGCCCCTTCAAAGATCACCGCGGACGAACGGGCAAAGGAAAGATTCCTGGGAAAGGATTTCGAACTGGGCGAAGAGATCCAGGCCTAGTCGTCGTCCCGGAAAAGCCTGTCCCCGAGCGTTTCGCCGAGGAAAAAATAGAACGGGAAGAAATAGAGGACGAGGAGGGCCCCCAGGAAGACGAACAGACCGTTCGGGACGACGCCGAACATCTGGAAGATCGTCACGTCCATCGAACGGGCGGCGAGCCATAGGGAGGCGAGCCAAAAGACGGTCACGAACAGGACATCAAAGGACTTGGCCTTGAGGAAAACTGAGAGCTTGAAGGGCGAACGCTCCCTTGCAGCTTCTTCCTCTTCCGCCTCCTCTTCGTAACGGCCTTCCTCCCGGACGGGCACGACCTTCCCTTCGGCTGGGATTTCCCCCCTCGGGATCGCTTTTTCGAAGGGGAGCGTCGCCTGGGTCACTTTTTCCGGAAGCCCGATCCCCGAATCCTTGATCCGGCGGGCAGGCCGCTCGTCTCTCTCTTCGGCGGCCTCCTCCTCACTCTCCGGCAACGGCTCGCCGGCTTCCAGGTCCTCCCGATCCGTGGCCGTGTCCCCTCCCTCGAATCCGGAGGCCGGGACCGGCTCCTTCATCCCGCGTGCCCAAGGTGGGAAATGATCTTCGGACTCCGGCGTCTTGATACTCCGGGCTTTGCTTTCCTCTTCCCTTTCTTTGAGGACCTCCAGAAATTTCTCGACCTGCTCCTTGCCCAGCTCTGCTGTCCTGCCGATCCGGTCCAGTTCCCGGGTGTCGAAGGTCAAGGGTTTCTTCCCGGCCGGGACTTGCTCTTCCGTCTCCGGTTCGTCTTCGAGTTTCTCCGCTCTTCCCTCTTCGGTCTCCCTTTGGCCTCGTTCCCTTTCGGCCGCGAATAAGACGGGGACTTCATCGGCTGGGATAGCCGCAGCGGACGCCGCGGAAGGAGCCGGGAGGGCCTCCTCCTCGACGGGCGCTCGGATAGGCGTCGCCGACGGGGCTTCCCCCTCCGGGACGAACTCAGCCGAACCTCTTTCGCTCCCCTCTTCGCGCTTGTCCTCGTCGACCAGGATCACCTCTTCTTCCGGTTCGGCCTCAGCTTCTTCATGCTCTGCTTCCCCGCCGGATTCCGCCGTTCCGGATGCCTGGTCCTCGGGTTTGGGGATCTCGTAGTCCTTCTCCTCGACGTCAGCATCGACGATCTTTTCCCCTTTGATCTCTTCTTCGACGGCGGCATCTTCGGGAAAGAGGAGCTGGGTGCCGCAGTTGTTGCAATACTGGTCTTTTTCGTCGATGATCGCCCGGCAGTAAGGACACCGCTTGATGGCCATTAATTCATTTATATTGTGAAAATTGGCGCTTGTCAATCAAAGTTTCTGCGGCCTCCGGGCCGGTAGGGCTGACCGTCGAACACTTTCGAGATTCTTGCCCTGAAAATTCAGAGCTACGATCCGTAAAATTCGGGACATAACCCTTTTCTCCCGAAAAGGGATTGTGTCCCTGGAATTTTCCGAAACTGTTCGACGGTCAACCGGAGGACGTGCGTCATAGAAGCGGGGTAAATCATGCGACTCGAGGCTCCCAGTAAGGGAAATTGACATTGCCGGCAAATGACGTAAAATATGACCGCCGTGGGCGATTAACTCAGAGGTAGAGTGCTACCTTCACACGGTAGAAGTCAGAGGTTCAATTCCTCTATCGCCCACCACTCCTTTCCCGCGAGGCTGACAAATCCCCTCTTCTTGGAAGGGGGGTCGGGGGGATAATATAACTTAGAGAGGTCGGAAGCATCTCGGGCAATATTCGCCATCAATCCCCCCTGATTCTCAGGAGGGCAGGGCGTTTAGTGCCCATATTGGAATTCATCCTCCGCCTTGCCCGGGATGTTGATCATGGCTGATGCAGCTCACGAGTTTCCTTCATCGATCTAGAACCAATATCCCTGCCTGGGCATGCGGACCGAATAAACCTCTTCGGAATCTTCCGTCAGAAGACGAGGTCGTCTTCATCAATTCTTCACCATTTCTTCATCGCCCCTTAACATGAATGCGATACGATGAAGTGTGAATAAAAAACAATTATCCCATCTGACGGATCGCCCGCAAGCCCAGATCCTCAACGTCGAGGAAGCAAGAAATTTGGTGGCTGAGGGCTGGGCAGCAACCGACCTCCATGTCCACACGCTTCATTCTTACGACGTCATCCCGACTCATCTGGTCGATCCTATGACACTCTATCGGAAAGCGCGGCGGCTCGGCATGACCTATATCGCGTTTACCGATCACGACTCCATGGATGCTTATGACCGAATCGGATGGACTCGAGAGGACCTCGTCCCAGCCGTCGAAGTTAAGATCCTGGATCCTAAAAGGGTGGGGCATACTATCCATATCAATGTTTTTACTCTCGACCGCGGCCAATTTTACGAAATCTTGAAGATCGCCCGGATTGCCCGAGACCTTGAGCGGCTCATCGCTTATTTAAAAGCCGAGCATCTCCCCTTCATATTCAATCATCCGTTCTGGTACGAACCGGGAGAAACGCCTAATCTCCGCGCCATCATCGATATCGTCGACCTCTTCCCCGTACTGGAATACAACATGGGACGGGTCGGCCGGATCAATCGACAGGCGCTCATGCTGGCCGATGCGAGAAAGAAGGGCATCGTGGCGACAACCGATACCCACGTCGGCGATATCGGCCGGGCCTTTACGCTCGCCCGGAGCGGGACATTTATAGAATTTTTCGACCAGATTCAAATGGGACGATCCTTCATCGTTCCGGCCGACTTGACCCCCTCTCGATTGAAAGAGGAAACCATGATCCGCATCCGCGAGCTTTTTAATAAGGCCAGCTGGTTATATCCCAAAGACTCGCTCGCAATTGAGACCGGGAGTGCAATTCTCGACCGAATCATCGCTCGGCTAGCACAGGCGCGTGCTGAGAAACCGGGGTTCGCCAAAAAGGTTTTCCAAATAATTCTCGAGGGCGCGTCCCGCTCAGGAATCCCCGGCTCTCTATATATTCGATCCCAACGAAATTTGGCGGACCAGATCAGCGGGCTTCTGGAGAGTATGGAGATCGCCACTTGATCCCGTCTTTTGCTTGTCCTATATATCGGGTTCGCCTCCCATCACTTCATTGCTCCAGCGGCGAAGAGCCCTCGACGAACTCTCCGGTCCTAATGAGCCGCTCGATTTTATAGGTTCCAAGCTTGCGGGCCTTGAGAAATCCGTCCCAGGCCGCTTCGGCCAGCCGTCCGTTTTCCCTGAGGTCGAAAAGCCATTCCCCGCAGGCCTCCACGGGGCCCGGCGGGCTGATACCGGCGTGGATTTCCATCAGCCAGCGCTTATTGAGCTCCTCGTGGCTGCCGATGGGGTCGGACATCAGGATGGGTAGCCCCAGCCCGCAGTAAAACGCGAGTTCGCTCGGTTTCGTCCAGAGGACGTCGATCCGGCCTAGGCGGGCGTTGAAGCGTTCAAGGTAACGGTAGACGTCTTGGTCATAAATGAGATGGATACTCCCGTTAAGCTCGCCGCGAAGGTCCGCTTCGTTGATATATTTTAAAACTTGCTCAAAGACCCTCTTCTGGATGCCGCAGGAGAGCGTCAGCTGGATGTCGCCCGTCCGGACGCGGTCCTTGAGGCTGCGCAGGATCTTTCGGACCATCTCCGCCTGGGAGCCCGCCCCGCCGATGGCGAACATCACGTTGAAATGACGCTGCTGGGACGCGGGGACGGACTCGCGGCCGAGCCAGTTCAGGACGGATTTCTGGTGGTAGGAGAAAAATTTCCTGGAAGGGTCCAGACGCAGAAGGCGCGCGAAGAGGTCCTCCTTCAGGATTTCGAGCCCTGTCTCGGAGCCGACGTTCTCCTTGGGCAAGGGAAAGCCCGTCATCAGGATGGACTCATCGGGAACACCATAGGCCAGGAGTCTTCGGCGCACTTGGGTGCAAGGAGCCAAATACATGATCCGGCTCTTCCTCGGCTCTTCGGGGACCCAAACACGGTTGAAGTCCGCGTCGCAGATCAGCAAATAATGGTCCCGGCACGATTCGGACTCTGGCTCTTCGAGGGCATCCAAAGCGATTGCCGTCGCGTAGAAAGTATGTATGACCGGATACGGCGCGGTCGCGATCTTTTCCCGGAGGCCCCGGCAAAGACCGCGCTTTCTTACCAAACGGTCGAGATACCTCACGGCCAGATTCGGCTTGGACTGGTCGGCCTTGGGATAATAGGGCGTGATGCGCTGGAGGGCCAGCATGATGTTGACCATGGCTTTGCCGATAAGAGGCAAAGCACCCGCCCTCGAAGAGGCATAATAGAGCCGTCGTAATCGCCTCCATAACCTGTATTCGGGCAGGAGGGTTGTTCGGCGTGACCCATAGATGATCAGCCCTTCGTGGGTCAGGTCACGCAGGGGGTAGGCCGCACGGAGATGGCCCAGGCCCATCAGGACCGTAACAACCCAGGCCTTGTTATGCGCCCTCATAGACGAGATCGTCCACATTCGCGGGGACACGGATCAAGGTGTTCTTGCCGATAGCGATCCGGCCGCCACGCCACTCGACCTGACGACTGAAGAAGGGGGTGAGGTAGACGGCGAATAAAATGAAGTCCTTGACCAGGACTGCAGCGGGGAACATGAGATGGTTCCTGATGCGGCCGCGGTCCTCGGAATTGATGAAAAGAAAATTCATGTATTCGAGAACGATTTTGGCCGCTGCCGTCGTAGCCAGGATCATCAATCCCAGGCGTCCGAACGCGGCCAGGCCGAGCAGGGCGATGATGACGGGGTTAAGGAGGATTTCCAGAAGATAAACGGGTCTGCGGAGGTGGTAGCGGAGCTTGGCCCAGCGGGACAGCCGCTTGAAGAAGCTCCGTACCGTGCCCGTCTGATTGACGTTGGTGACCCAGGCATAGTTGGTCGATACCCGGAACCCGCTGTTGACGAACGCCTCCCCCAGCAGGAAATCCTCGGCCAGATAACTTTTGAAATAGCCGAAGCCGCCGAGCGTTTCCAGGGCTTCACGCTCAATAAGGACGGATTTCCCGACAAGGATGGGTTGACGTCCGAGGAACCAGGAAGCGATGATGCTCCCCGAAGTGAAGAAGTTAAGACCCGAGTTCTCCATGAGACTGCCGAAGGTCCGGCTCGAGGAGCCGCGGATAGGCGAAAAAACGAGCTTGGCGTCGCTGGCCAAGTACTCGTCGACCAGACGACGGAGGGTGTCGGGCGCGACCCGGACGTTGGAATCCGTCGCCCAGAAAAGCTTCCCGCGACTCTTGGATTCCAGGCAGGCCAGCTTATGGACCTTCGGGTTCTCGAAAGGCGGATGCCCTGTCGCGACGATCGTCGTCCGGATTCCCGGATATTTGGCCTGGAAGCTTTTCAAAAGACCGACACAGGGATCTTGAAAGTCGTCGACGGCGAAGAGGATCTCGTAGGCGGGATAGTCGATCCGGTAGAACGACTCCAGGTTACCGACCATGCCGTCGTCGATATTCTTGACCGGCTTGAGAAGGCTGACAAACGGATACCGACCTTCTTCCGCCCCCGCGGTTTTCAAGCCCCGGCGGAATATCAACGTGAAGGCCGTGAACGAACTGAGAACGAGGCCGGAAAAGGCCAGAAGGACGAGAAACATGGTTTTCATCGCCTCCTTTATAGCAGATGACGATGAGTTTTCGATGAAGGAACGGTTAATTCTTGGTTAAGAACTCCCGGCCGGCCCCCCCCGCCAGACCGAGGCCCCCGCGCATGCGATCCTCAAGGCACCTAGCCAGGCCGCTGCACCCCCTCTTCGGCGCGACGCCGGCCCAAGACGTTCTGCGATCATCGGGAAAGCGTCTTCTCTTCGGTACGCCCTAAATGGAATAGACGGTTAGAATCAAGGCCCCCATTCCCCCTACCTTGCACAGTCCCTTCCAGGCGGAATCTCGAGTCTCCAGAGCAAGATCATTCATCTATTAGCTCCTTCCTCAATTTCCGTGTCCATGCGCCGGCAAGATCCAGGACGTCGTGTACACGAAGGTCGGCGCCGAGACGGTCCGGAGGGCAGGCAAGGCTTTCGAGACGATCGTCCTCGACTGCCTGAACCGGTCGAACGGGCTGAAAGTCAGGCTTTGGTTGGATCCGGCAACGGGTATCAACGTCCAGACGCAGATGCCGAACCGGCTCACCTACCTGGCCGACGCCTCAGTCGCACAGGCGATCCAAACGGCCCATTTGGATCCGATCCTCGCGGTCAAGGCCAATAGGACGATCCCGAATCCCAATGACATTTCCTTTATGAAGGTCAGGGCGGTCATCGACCCCACCGGCCTGTGGGTCTCGCCGGAAACGCTCAACGTCCCGGGACAGCGGTTCATTGGCACCGACAAGGATAATTACATCGAAGGCGAGTTCGAGATCGAGCACCGGCGCTACGACGGCTCGAAGGCGCCGCCGTTTCCGCCCGATTTCGGCCACGACCCGGCCCTGAAAGAATTTCTGGAGCCGTCCGATTTCATCCAATCGGCCGATCCCGTCCTGATCGAAAAAGCCCGCGAGATCACAAAGGGATCCAAAGATTCCTGGGAAGCCGCCCGGCGCTTGGCCCAATGGGTCGCCGACAACATCAAGGGCGCTATCCCCGGCGGCGGGACGGCTAAGGGCGTTTACGATACGCGGAGCGGCGAGTGTGGCGGATATGGATTCCTCACGGCCGCGTTCTGCCGAGCCGTCGGGATCCCCGCCCGGGTCGTTTGGGGATGCTTGTATGCGACTTCGGGCGAGGGCGTGTTCGGCCAGCACGCCTGGAATGAGATCTACATGGGCGAGGCCGGATGGATTCCACTCGACACGACCCGGCACGAAATCGACTATGTCGACTCGGGGCACATCCGGATCGGCATCCACCAATCCACGGCCACGGCCCTGAATGTTCACACGATAGAGATCCTCGATCACAGGGTCAGGCGGTAGATCAACACCCCGAGACTCATCTTCCTGACCTTGCCTCGATGGGGATAGGTGTAGAGGATCTCGTATCACAGCGCAACTTGTTCCCCATGTAGAATATGCGGTTCGGGATTGTGCCCAAATTGTGCCCAAAATAGATACCGCTTCCTACACACGGGTGAAGTCACAGGTTCAAGTCCTCTATCGTCCACCATGTTCTTTTCAGCAACTTGCATGATCCTGCGGTTCAGGCAAAACCGCCGTTGTGCCCAAGCTTAGATCCATCGAGGGGGAGATGGTGAGCTTGAGCTCGCGCCGCTTGTCGTAGTCAACATCCATGGAACTTGTCGTGGACGGATTTCGTCTATCCCTTTGTGTGGGCGCCCTTCGGCCGTCCAGGGAGGAAAAATGATTGCGAATGCAAGACAGGTTTTCCGCCAGATTCCTGGCGTCGTTCTCGGCGGGCTCGTTCTAGCCCTCGTCCTTATTCCCCCCGTCGTCCCGGCAGCCGCGCCAGAGGGGCCCCTTCGCATCGGTCTCGATCCGGCGACGGCCCTCATGGGAACCCCGTTTTCTTTCACGGTCACGGGTCTCAAGCCCGGCGAGCGGGTCGTCATCAAGGGCCATGCGATCGACAGCAGGGGCTGTGCCTGGAATTCCCGGGCCGAATTCCTCGCCTCCGCTCAGGGAGCGGTAGACCTCGCGCAACAAGCTCCGGCTTCGGGGTCGTATTCGGGAACTGATATCTTCGGGCTCCTATGGTCGATGAAACCACCCGATACGCCGGGCAAGAGGCCGCCATCTTTCGCCGCCGATGAAACGAACGGCTGGACGGTGGATTTCACGGCGACCGACTCCGCCGGGAACACTGCGACGGCGCGGCTCCTCAGGGTCTATCAAATGCCGGGCGAAGGCCTCGTGAGGGTTCCTCTCCGGGAGGACGGGATGACCGGCTTCCTCTATTGCCCGGCCAAGGGCGGCCCTTTTCCCGGCGTTATAATCCTTGGTGGCTCCGGCGGCGGGCTTTACGAATGGCTGGCCCAGGCCGTAGCCTCCAACGGGTTCGCGGCCCTGACCCTGGCCTATTTTAACTACGCGGACCTTCCCGCCGAGCTCGTGGAAATCCCCTTGGAATATTTCTACAGGGCGGCGGCCTGGCTGAAAAGCCGTCCGGAAGTCCGGGCAGACCGGATCGGGCTGGCCGGGGGCTCGAAGGGCGGCGAATTGGCCCTCCTCCTGGCCTCCTACTACGACGATTTCCAGGCCGTTGTGGCTTGGTCGCCCGGGGCCCATTCCTGGGAAGGACTCAGCCAGAAATATTTCGCGCCCGATTACAGGCCGATGGCCTCGTGGAGCCTCGATGGGAAGCCCCTCCCTTTCATCAGCTTCAAGGTCACCCAGGAGGACAAAGAGAAGGAGATGAAAGGGGAGCTCAATTCGTTTATCGAATTGCATCACATCTCCCTGGCTAAAAACGACCCTGCCCGTGTCAAGCAGGCTTCGATTCCCGTCGAGCGGATCAAGGCACCGCTCCTTCTCGTCTCGGGGACACTCGACCAGACCTGGCCGGCGGACGAGTTTTGCTGCGAAATCCTGGAACGTCTCAAGAAGGCCTCGTTTCCCTACGAGGTGAGACACGTCAGCAACCAGGACGCCGGACACATGTCGTTTCTTCCGTACCTGATAACAGCCAACACGGCGGCCATCAACGGAGGCAAGGACCAAGCGAATGCAGCGGCCGGTTTCCGTTCATGGAAGGAACTCCTCGATTTTCTCCGGCGGCATCTTTGTAAGTGACAGCGACGCCACCCTTGCCGTTATTGGCCCCCTTTCGATTGCCCCCAACAGCCCCCCAAAGGATTAGCCCAAGAAGTAGTAATAAATATCCCACGGGCTTGATAAAACTGATACTCTCGGGCAATGCTGCGATTTGGGGTAAATACGTTTGGACCAATATAGCTGCAATCAAAGACGGCAGCATAAAAAGGATGATTTTCCCGCCCTGCCCGACGATGCTCATTCCGTTTTGCTTTTTAAAGATGCTTATCATGATGCGTCTTTTTTTTGAATTTTCTTGGAATGTTTTCTTCATTATCATTTGTTTTACTTTATGTAATACTCCCCTCGCTTGGTCTGCTCGATGATTCGATACTTTCCGGCGATGAGGTTGTCCTTGGAGATAACGGGAAGAGG
>CAZSMW010000389.1:0-2183 GCA_964607985.1 uncultured Eubacteriales bacterium | reverse complement strand
CTCGATCCGTCCCTGACGGACAAAGACGAACCGAAAGGGCTCGGGCCTTTCGTGGAGCGCTGGATCCCGCATCCCGATGGTCGATCGGGCGACAGCAAGGCGGCGGCCCTGGCTTCCGGCATCCGGGAATGCCTCGAAGACCCCTCCGTCATGGTCCGGGACAGGGTCACCGGAAAGTCCCGCCGCCCGCGCCCGGAAGACATCGCCGTCCTCTGCCGCCAGAACAAGACCTGCGTCCAACTGGCCGACAACCTGGCGACGATCGGCATCAAGAGCGCTCTGGCCCGCTTCGGCCTGCTGAGCACCCCCGAGGCCCGGATCCTTCTGTCGGCGCTGCGCCTCTGGTCCGACCCCGAGGACGCCCTCTCGGCCGCCGAGATCGCCCGCATGCTCGAGCATCCGGACGACCCGGACCGCTGGCTGGCCGCCCTCCTCGCGAACCCCGGGGTTGAGGCGTTCAAGGACGTGCCCGTTATCGCCCGGATAAAGGACGCGAGCGCGGCCGAACGGCCCCGTCTCGGCGTCCTGGCGTCCTTCGACCGGGTCTCAGAGATCCTGTCGATCCGCGACCTGTGCCGCCGCTGGGGGAACGCCGGCGAGCGCCTGGCCAATCTCAACATGCTGAGGTCGCTCGCCGTCGATTACGCCTCCCTCGCGGCCGAGGAAGGCGCCGGGATGACGACCGCCGGCCTCACGGCCTTCCTCTCGGGCCTGGAGGGAGAGGAAGGCGACCCCCAGGCGTTCAGCCCCGATCCCGACGCGGTCATCATCAGCACGTGGCACCGGGCGAAGGGGCTCGAGTGGCCGATCGTCGTCCTCTACGAGCTCGAGTCCGATTTCCGCCGCCTCATTCCCGATGTCCACGTCGTCTGCGACCGGAAAAGGATCTCCCTTGCGGACCCGCTGGCGGACCGCTGGATACGCTATTGGCCGAATCCCTACTATTCCCGCACAAAATCCGGGTATCGCGAGCTTATGGAGGGCCACCTCGCCCTCGTCGAGGCCGATGGGATCGAACGACGGGAAAGCCTCCGGCTCCTCTATGTCGGCTGGACGCGCGCCCGGGACCGAGTCGTTCTCCCCTGCCCCGCCGGGAAGCTCGATTCGGGGATGCTGGGAGAGATGAAGGAAGGGACGAGCGGCGAGGAGCGGCCGTTGCTGTCTGAGCCCGCAGACGGGAAGGCGGACTGGGGAGGGACGCAGATCGATGTGCTGGAGAGGGCGCCGTCGGTGCTGGAGCCGAGACCCATTCGGGCCGAAGCCGAACCGGCCTATGTCACGGAGGGGCCGATAGAGCATCCGCTCGCGGCAGCCAGCCCCGATTATTCGGGCAGAACATGGGCGGCTGCAGAGGCGGACGTCTTGGGCAACCCGATCCCGCTCGGGGCCCCGGCGGACTCGATGCATTTGGGGAGCGCGATCCATGGCTTTCTGGCAGCGGACGGCCCCGACCTGCTTTTGGCCGATCGCCTGAAGATGGCCCAAGGTCTTTTAAAACGGTGGGATATCGCCTCCTCGCTCGCGCCCGAAGATCTCATCATGATGGGCGACAGGCTCCGCAAATGGGCGAACGACCGTTGGCCGGACGCCAAGTGGTGCCGCGAATGGCCGACCCTCCAGAGGCTCCCCTCCGGCTCCATGGTGCGAGGCATCACCGATCTCATCTTGATGACGCCCGACGGCCTGGTCGTCATCGACCACAAGGCCTATATAGGCGGGCCGGAGGACGCTCGCCAGTTCGCGCTGAATTGCGCCGAACAGGTCCAGGCCTATGCGGACGCGGCAGGAGAAGCCTTGGGCAATGGCAGCACCAAGATGTATGTCCATTTGCCGCTGATAGGGGCCGTGGTGCAAGTCGAGGGAAATTAAGGTACGAAGAGCCGGTGAGAATTCCGTCCTGTTCCAGCCGTATATTTTTATACAATTGACAAGTTGCTCAAATGGAGGAAAAGGGTTCCACCGTGATCTTCAAGGTCACAGATCGAGCAAGCTCTTTCTCGCTGAGTTGAGAGTTCCTTCTCTGTCCAAACGTCTTTTCATTATGCAAGAAGATATGGAGGATCAGTAGTGTCCCAACGTTGAAAACAAAAAATCCTCCATTACGCACATAATGAATAAAATAAAGAACATTTCAGTCGTAATCGATTTGAACGCGATTTTGTATAATCGGCGCTCTTTCGCAC